>JAITKT010000060.1 GCA_031278225.1 Deltaproteobacteria bacterium | reverse complement strand
CGGACAACTGCGCCCGCATCGCGACCTTCCTGACCCTGGCCCTTCTGAATCCCCGGACCGACGACATAAACGACGCCATCGAAACCATGTTGCCCTCGCCTCCCCCGGACTTTCCCGTGGAGATAGAACTCACCCCCAAGTTCACCATGGCGAATCTCCTCTCCGAGGCCACCAACTTCGATTACAGGAAACGTTACCTCGAGACCGGGGCCGGCCCCTCGAACGCGGACCCGCACATAATCTTCAAGGTCAACGGCAGGGAAGTGGCCAACGCCGTGGTGAACGTGGAAACCTACCGGCTCATCCCCGAGGGCATGAGCCTGGGCACCGGCGACCCCAACGACGCGACCGGGGGGGCGAGGCTCTCGGTGGGCGTGATAGTTTCCGTCGCGGCCAAGGCCAACACCCCCGCGGGGGCCTCGACCGCGCCCGCGCCTCCCGCGTCGCCCTCGGCCCCGGTCGCCCCGGCCGCGACCGCGAACCCCTCGGAACCGGGATCCATCGTGACCATCATGTACAAAAACAATCTCGGCTGAGGAAACGTTTTTTCCCGGACCCGGGATTCGTTTTCAAAACGAATTTTTTCGCTTTTTTTTCGAAAGTCATTCGGCGAGAGACCGTGATTCATATTTTGGAGGAAGGAAAATGACATCCGAAACATCAAAACCCGCGAAGGCCAAGGTTTCATTCCGCGCGGCGAAAACAAAGGCATCCGGAATCGCGGGTTTTTTGGCGGTTTCGCTCCTCGCGGCCGCGTTGTCCCTCGCTCCCTTCGCCGCTGGTCCGGCCGCCGCCGCGAGTCCGGACAAGACCAATTACCAGAACTCCCCCATAACCTCCAGCGGGAGAACCATCCCGAGGGTGCTTCTGGTCCTCGCCAAGGACAGGAAGATGTTCCAGCAGGCCTACAACGACCTGACGGACATGGACGGGGACGGGAGGATTGACACCGGTTTCAACCCGAGCGTCATCTATCACGGTTACTTCGACCCCAAGGGCTGCTACCAGTACACCGAAAAGGGGGCCTTGACGGACTATCTCCCCGAGTACCGGAACGTCTCCGCGGACCAACACTTCGTGAGGATGACGGACACGATCGAGGACGACTCCCAGGCGTCCCTCGACTCCCAAAAAGCCCGGGCGGGCTTGAGCTCCAACGTCAAGGCCGCGAGGGCCGCCCATTTCAAGACGGGCGAAAAGATCGGGATCTGCCAGAGGGGCCACGACGACGTCTGGGGCCTTTTCAGCGGGAATTGGCTCAATTACGTCTCCATGACGAGGATGGACGTGATAAGGAAGGTCCTCTACGGGGGCAAGCGCAGGGTCGACTCGGACAAGGTCATCCTCGAGAGCTCCTTCGTCCCGGCCGACGCCCACGTCTGGGGAACGGACGTCCTCGCGGACAACCGCTGGGAGAGCGAGACCCCGCTCACGAATTACTACGACATCGGAAAGTACACCCCCTTCCCCAAACCCAAGACCGACTCCGCGCACTATTTCGCGAGGGTGAGGAATCTCGTGGGAAGCGACTACGACGACTTTCCCACCTACCCCACCCTGGAGTACATCCTGGACGCCACGCCCGAGATCTTCAAAAACCTCGACGGGGTCACGGGAAAGGGACGCTATTTCAACTGGGTCCTGGGCGATCGCCCCAACCCCTCGCCCCAGTACCTGAAGGCCGGAACGAAACTCTCGGCCTTCTCGCTCCTCGTGAATCCCTGTTCCGTTCACAGCGTCGGGGAATACGAAAACTGCAGAAGTTACGCGAGGGACATCAAAAAACCCATAGGCCTCCTTCAGAAAAACGGGGAAGGCGGACAGATGCTCTTCGGTCTTCTGACCGGCTCCTACCACGTCCTGAGCCACGAATACAAATACGACGGAACGAGAATAAGGGGAGGGGTCCTGAGAAACCACATGGGTGACATCTCGAGGGACGTCGACCCCGAGACCGGCGCCTTCACGAAGGACGGCATCTACCACTTCCTCGACATCCTGACCATAGCGGCCCACCGCCCCAAGGCGGGCGACATGCCGGTCGCGGGGAAGGAACCGGCCTGGTCCTACACCTACGAGCAGGCGGTCTCCTGGGGAAACCCCATGGGCGAGATGCTCTACGAGGGCACCCGCTATTTCCAGAGACTCACCCAGACGGAATCGGGCGCGGGTCACACGGAAGCCTCGCCCAAGTACCTGCCTCCCAGGGACGGCTTCGGAAATTACGAATACGCCTTCTGGGCCGACCAGTCGCCCCACCCCGCGGAGCTGGTGACCCCGCATTACGGGCCATCCTACATCCCCTCCTGGGCCGAGATCCCCGCCCTTCCGGCGGCCGACTGCGCGAAACCCGTCATCCTCGTCATCTCCGACATCGACCCGGACTACGACGGGGACAATTTCGAAAAAGCGGACCTGGACAGGCCCATCCTGAGCTCCTACCTGGGCACCCAGGGCGGGAACCTTCCCGGCTTCTCGCTTTACGATTACCTGAAGATCATCACCGCGAACGAGGGCTTCAACCGCGGCTCGAAATATTTTTATTCGACCGGCCCTTACGACAACTGCCTTCCCAAGACGCTTTCGAACCTCATCGAGGTGAAAGGCCTCTGCCCCAACTCCCCCGCCTTCGAGGGGACCTACTCCGCGGCGGCCGTGGCCCACTACGCCCACACCCACACCTTTTCCTCGACCGGAATCGAGATGCCCGTGGACTTCTACGCCGTGACCATGAGTTCGACCTTCCCGGCCCTGGATTTCCCGGTTTTCGACTCGTCCAAAAACGTCGCGAAAAAGATCTCCATCGTTCCCGCCTCCATGAGCGACAGGGACCCGGACATGACCGTCGGAAAGGTTTTGAGCTTTTTGAACTACTACGTCATCGACTGGCAGGTGGACCAAAGGGGCACGCCCTATCACGTCAAGGTGAGGGTCAACTTCGAGGACGCCGTCATCGGGAAAGACAAGTACGGGGAGAGCGACTGGGACAGCGACATGCTCATGGAGTACACGATTGACCTCGTGACCGACTCCAACGCGCCCCTCTCCAAGCGTCTTCCGGACGTCATCAAGATGACCGGAAACGTCCAGGCCGTGAGGACCCTTTACACGAGCGCCGGGAAAGTCGAAATCCCCGGCGAGTACCCCGTCAAATTTTCCGGGGCCCTGAAGAAAAACGCCAAGGATTACTATTATTTCAAAACCCCCAACGCGAATTCCTTCACCATAGAACCCGCGGAGGTCAAGGGACTCATCGTCGCCACCTGGAAGGCCGGAAACAACACGACCCTCTCGGAAACCCTGGGCTACACCATCTCGGGAACGACGAGGGACGGGACCTACATGGACCAGGGGCAATTGATGGGCATCGCCAAGAACGCGACCCCATACACCTGCAACTGGCCCGCCGGGTACGGGGGCGCGACCGCGGACGACGGGACCGGCTGCGGGGTGGCCTTCAGCAGCTCCCCCACGGGCAATTACTACGCCAAACCGGATTCCCTGACCGACATCCAGCACAGGACCTTCGAGTTCAACACCGACCCCGCGACCGCGGGCGTCGCTCTCCCCAACCCCCTCTTTCTCGCGGCCACATACGGCGGCTTCGTCGACCACAACTCC
>JAITKT010000127.1 GCA_031278225.1 Deltaproteobacteria bacterium | reverse complement strand
GAATTACGACGTGAACGGGGCCAAGAGATTCATTGACCACAGACTCTCGGCGGGCATCGGAATCGAATTCCGAAATCCTTTGTTTTGCCCTCAGGCCGCGATGTCTTTGATTTTTGGCTCTTCGGGGAAAACGATCGTCTCCCGGCGCGGTCCGGCGGGGGATGTTCGATTTCCTCGAAGAGCCTTTAATTTCGACCCCTTGAACCGGGCACGCGAAATCCTTCGCGAAAGAGCCCCCGGAGAATGGGAATCATCGGTCAAACGCCAAGACGCCAACGCGGTCGCGGACGTGAAATTCGACTTTCAAGTCCCCGGAAGAGATTGTGACGCGTTCATGGTCACCGCTCCTTGGAAGGCCTTTTTGGCGGAGTGAAAATCGTTCGCCCGTCAGAGGTAAAAGCGCGACTTTTTCGGCATCCCGCGAAGCTTCGCCCCGCGCGACGAATCCCCGTTGAAGTCTTATTTCCCGAAACATCCTCCGCTCATGAATCTTTGTCCGGCTCCGGCGTTCCCCGGCGGGCGCGGCGGCGATTTCCGGCCGCGGGGAAGCGGGTTCCCGCGCCCCCCGGGTTCGCGGGCGTTGGAGATTTCCGGCCGGCCCGTCGCGAACGTTTCCCCCCGCCCTCCGGTTCGCGGTGCCTCGCGATGCCCGGCCTTTGTCGTCGTCGCGGGGAGACTTGTCGGACATGTCCGATCGTCCCGGCGTTTGAAGCCCGGGGCGCGGGATCCTTCTTCCGCGCGCGATTCTTTTAAATCGTCCGCCGCCGCGAAACCGCGACGTCTTGAACCCTTCGGCGAAACGGCGTATAAACCAAAATCGACGGGATCGAAACGAACCGCCGGCGACCCGACGCCGCGCCGCCGGCCCCGGGGAGAACATGACGAACGAAGACCGCAAACGGGCCGTGCGCGACCTCTTCGACGAACTCGGCATCGAATACGAGTTGGTCGAACACCCTCCCCTTTTTTCCCGAGAGGACAATCTCAAGCACTCCGCGAACCTGGGCGCGGTGATTTTCAAGCATCTCTTTCTGCGCAACGCCGACAAGAGCCGGTATTACATGTATTCGTTGCCTCTCGAAAAACGGGCGGATTTGTCGAAATTGCGCGCCGCGCTTGGCGAATCCCGTTTCAGTTTCGCGGGCGAGGACGAGCTTTTCGACAAACTGAACATCCGACCGGGATCGGTGTCGCTCCTGAACGCGGTGGGCAAACCCGACGCGGACGTCACTTTCCTCATTGACGCGGAAATTCTCGGAGTCGAACGTTTCGCCGCCCACCCCAACGACAACTCGGCCACCGTAATCTTTTCCCCGCGGGAGATTCCGAGGATATTCGACCGCCGGGGAGCCAAGCATCGTTTCGTGGAGTCATGACCGCGGAAGACGCGCCGCCGCCGTCCCGAACCTTTCTCGCGACGAATGACCGCGCCGGGCGAACGACAGTTTCGGCAATCGCCTTATGGAGGGCCTTTGTTTTGAGTTGCGCGACCATCCGCGAATTCGTCCCGGCCGACCGCGAATCCGCGTTCAAACTCCGGCCGAGCTCGCCGGGCATGGGACTCAACGCGAGGGACGACGGCCGCGAAGGCATCGAAAAGCATCTCGCCGGAAATCCGAACGCCCGCTTTGTCGCGTGGCGCGACGGAGCGATTGTCGGCGCCATTTTGAGCGGCCGCGACGGACGCCGGGGCCGCGTTTCCCGCGCTAGCGCGGCCGAAAGCGCCCGGATGCGCGGCGTCGGAAGGCGCCTCGTCGAATCGGCTCCGGCGGCGCTCAAGGAAGAGGGCATCAACAAGGTCGCGGCGGTCGTTTTCGCGCGAAACGGGGACGGAAACGCTTTCCGGGAGCGGCTCGGTTTCGCGCCCCGTCCCGACCTCGCGTGCCGGGACAAGGTTTTGGTCGAGTCGGAGAGGATTGACACCTGACCCGACCGGGAAGCGAAAGCGGCTTCCCCGGGGTTTTTCGGGCGGCGACCGCGACTTTTTCCCGGACGGACGGCGGGGCTTCGCGCCAAAACCTCAAGCGTTCGCGACCGCGCTCCCGCCAAGGGGGAAGCGGCGAAACGAAGGGGATTCGGCGCCGCGTCGGGAGCGGATCCGTGTCCCGAACCATTCTTCGGCCGTCGCGGGTCAAGCGCGGGTTAAGCGCGGGTCAAACGCGGGTTAAGCGCGGGTTTTTTTTTCGGCGGGGTTGTTTCGTTTTTTGGGGAATCGGGCATGAGCGGGGGGTTTTTCGAGGCTCTCACGAGGGAGACCGCCGGCAATTCCATGTCGCGGACGTCGGGAAGCCGGGGTGTTTTCGAGCGGACGGCGGGGGTCAGGGGGACGCTTTTCGCTGGGACGCGTCCCGGGGTCGGAGCGGGGAGCCCGGTCACGGCCGCGGGGAGCGTCATGAGAACCGGGAGCATGTTCGTCAAAGGGGCGGCCTTGGGTTGGTGGGTCAGGGGAAGGGTGACTTCGAGGTAGTTCACGGGATTGGCTTCGAAGTCGAAGTATTTCCCGTCCCAGTCGGGGTCGAGGGCAAAGATCCTGTCTTCCAGGGGCGGGTGGGCGGAAAAGACGTTGGACGGCTTGGGGTTTCCTATGAAGAAATGGCTCAGGGAAGCGACGTTGGGATTTTGGATGACGCTTCCGTGGGGAAAACCCCCTATTTTCTTCAGGACCGAAGCCAAACATTCCTTGGAGCGGAGGAGTTCGACGGCTTTGGCGTCGGCGAGATATTCCCTTCTCTTGGAGTACGAGATCTGGATGAATTTGCCGATTAGCCAGGCGATGAGGCCCGTCGCGATTAAAACCGCGCCCCCGACGAGACCCACCACCTTTCCGAAGCGCATGGCCTTGGTCCCCAAATTGAAGAAAAGGGCGAGACCGGTGAGTATTCCGGCCAAGGTCGAGAAAAAGAGCCCGTCCCCGTTCGCGAGGTGGCTCGTCTCGTGGGCGACGAGGCCCGAGAGTTCGTCGCGGGAGAGTCTCTTCAGGGCCCCCAGGGTGACGAAAATGGCCCCGTCGTCGTCAAAGGGCCCCGCCGCCATGGCGTTTATGCCGTAGGCGCGGGGAATGACGTAGACGTCCGGGGTGGGAATCACGGCGGCCACGGCCACCTCTTCGACCACGTTCCCGAGGATGACCGCCCTCGCGAGGAATTCGTCGGTCTCCCAGAATTCCCGCCGGTTCGTTCCCGGGGGCGAATTGTCGTTGTTGGCGAGGGAAAGGTCTTTGGCGCCTTCGAAGCTTCCGCCGCGCTCCGGGTTTAAGGGAACGGCCTTTATGACGCTCGCCATGAAAGTCGTGCCGCCCTTTCTGATTTTTTTCACGTGATACGTTGACCAGGCGATCATGGTCCCCACGACCCCCAGGGAGAAAACGAGATAAACGTTCACGCTCAGGAAGTCGCGTCGTTTGAATTCCCTCGCGAACCAAGTGTCGTTGAAGTACTTGACGCCAATGACGTGAAAAAAATCCGCCGTCAAAATGAGGCAGCCGTAAAACAGGATAACCCAAGCGAACATGACCGCGAAAAACAGATGGATCAAAACGTCGCTCTGTTTTTTGATTTTCGTCTGCCATTCGAACAGATCGGCCGATGACGTTCTCGTCCTGTACTTTTTTTGATTTTTCAGCTTTTCGAGGATTTTGTCGAGATTCTTCCTAACCGGGTGAAAATCGTCGATTCGATCAACGACCTTGGACGCCAGTTTCAGAAGTTTCAGAAAAACCGAAATGTCAAAATCCCGAAACGACATGAGGTCACTCGAAATCGAAAAACGGGGGAAGGGAAAGCTTATGTCAATCGCGGAAATCGGGGGAGAAGAAGGGGGTCACGGAACGAAACGGAACGGCGGCGAAACGAAACGCCGGTGAAACGAAAAGCCCGCGAAACGAAAAGCCCGCGAAACGAAAAGTCGGCGAAACGAAAAGGCGTCCGAAGCGTCCGATGGCGCGCGAAGGCGCCCGAAACTCCCGGCGAAACGCCTCCCTAGAGGTTGACGACGGGGGCGTTCGCCTCGTGGGGGGACCCCAACACCCACGACCCGGCCTTTTCGAATCCGAACATGCCGATGAACAACACGTTCGGGAAGACCTCTCTCGTCTGGTTGTAGATCATGACCGAGTCGTTGTAGGCCTGTCTCGCGAAACTCACGCGGTTTTCGGTGGAACGCAATTCTTCCGACAGCTCGGACACGGTCTTGTCGGCCTTGAGGGTGGGATTGTTTTCCATCACGACCATCAGTCGGCCCAAGGCCTGGCCCAGGGAGAGATCGGCCGCCGCGACGTTGTTCAGGGTCGAAACGGATCCCGAGCTCAACCCCATTCCCTCCAAGGCGCCCGCCGCCAAATTTCTGGCCTTTATGACTTCTTCCAGCGTTTCCCGCTCGTGGGTGAGATAAGCCTTGGCGCTGTTCACGAGATTCGGAATGAGATCGTAGCGCCGTTTGGGCTGGACGTCTATCTGAGCCAGGGCGTTCTGGTTGCGGTTCTTTAAAATGGTCAAACGGTTGTAGACAAGGAGCATCACGATGGCAATCAGGGCGAGCAAAAAAATCGCGACTATTCCGATGACCGGCATGGGCGGCACCTCCGTTGGTTAGTTGCCTTCCGTTTCATGATATCAAAAGCCTTTCGGGGTGTCAAGAATTCGGTTCGCGCGCGCGTCGGGTTCGCTCCCCGCGGCGGGCCGGAACGTCGGTCTTTCCCGGGGTTCGGCGGTTTTTCCGTTTTCCCCCGCGCCCGTTTTTTTTCAAGCCCCGGGCGGTCTTAGGGCCATCCGACGCCTCGGGCGCCGCGCGGAGCGCCGGTGTCGGGGAGGAGTGTCCCCGGGGTTTTTCCCGCGCGGGCCCCGCGATTATTTTACGAATATTTCGCGAAATTTTTTCAAATCGATCTCCTCCGAATTCTCGTTCTTTCGGGGCTTCCGACGCCCGCGAAGGCTTCCGCGGCTTTTTTGGGAAACGCGAAATTTTTTCGACGTTCCGAAGGACGTCTTTTTGTTCCGGGCCGAAGTCGGAGCCGGATTGTTTTCCCCGGCGCGGGAGTCTCTCAGGGAACGTTCAAATAAGAGCCCGCGGGGACGGTGTCGGTCAGAACGTGGGGATTCATGTCCCTGAAAGTCTTGTAGTCCAGTTTGTAATGGTCCGCGAGTTTTCTCATGTTCCCGTCCTCTCCGAGCCTCACCCTTTCCCTCGCGAGGACGGGCCAGGTCTTGGACGTCTTGTATCCGTAACGTTCCGGATCGGAAAAGAGTATTTTCCCGGCCATCACCTGACTCACGGATTTTTCCAAGGCCTCCGGGACGTAAAGGCGGTGGTAGTCGGTCTCCCCTTCCGCCTCCAGGACGGCGGTCGCGAAAGCCCCCGCGTCGAACAGGGAGGCCATGGCCGAGGTCCAGGATCCGTAGACGTTTTTGTTGGCCTTGAGTTTCTTCGCCGCGGCCCTTGACGACGCGACCGGGTCCATGCGCTCGTCCACGTTTTTGTTCACGGTGAGTCCCATGGACGCGGCCTCGTCTTCCGAGAGCCTCCAAATGCCCAGCCTCTTTCCCGAGCGATACTCGGGGGCGAGTCCCGTGAGCGTCAGGGGATAGAACTTGAGGTCGTCGGGCACCCCTTCGTCCTTCAGGGCCTTCTCCACGACGGGAAGCGTTCTCGGAATCCTTCTCAGGCTCAGAAAGATCCTGGCCTTGGCCTCGGATATCAAAAGGAGCTCCTGGTCCAGACTCTCGTAAACCTCGACCCTGTTCAGGGGAACGGGTTCCGAGGCGAAGGAGAGGGTTTTGCCGAAGAAGGAGTTCGCCCGCGCTTCCCCGGCGAAGGGAGCGGCTTCCGCCGCGAAAAGCGTCGCGAGGACGAAGAGAGCCATTGTCGCGTTTTTGAATTTGTTCACGAGCGAGTCCGTTCTTTTGTTTTCCGCGTTGGCGGGGGAGTGATGGTCGCGCGCGAACGGTTGCGGTCGGCGCGAAGACGTCGCGAAAGCCGCGCGCGCGATTTTCGGGTCGCGCGAAAGCGGCGCGAAGGCCGTTCGCGGGTGGCGGGGGCGGCCGGCGAGGTCGTCCGCCCGGACGCCATCGGCGGGAGCGACGCTCGCGAAAATCGGTTTTCGATTCGTCCGTTTTGAAAAATCGGGCGGGCGCGACGCTCGCCCCAAAAATTTTTTTCGATTCGTCCGTTTTGAAAAATCAGGCGGGCGCGACGAGCCGTCCTCGCGATCCGCGCCACCCGCGCGACCCGCGCGACCCGTTCCTTTCGCTCCGCCGGCGCCGTCCGTTCCGCCCGCCGCGCGGGGCGGGGTCATTTCTCTTTCGAATCTTCGATGAAGTCCGAGATCACCCGTTTGACCAGCGGGTTGGGGTTGAGGTCGGCGTGGGCGAGGGCGTCCTTACCTTCCGAGTCTTTGACGAAGGGGTCGGCCCCGGCGTAAAGGAGGGCCTTGGAGACCCGGGGGTCGGGATTCAGCCAGGCGGAAAACATGAGGGCGCTTCTGCCCCGGGGCTCGACGGCGTTCACCTCGGAGCCCTGGACCGCGAGATAGCGGACAATCTCGGGATTGGGGTTGCCGGCGGCCGCCATCAGGGGGGTGAGGCCGAGGTCGTTTTTCCCGTTCGCGTCCGCGCCCAGCTTCAGGAATTCCTCCAGGACCTTCGGGTTTTCGTTCGTGAGGCCGGCCTCGAAGAAGGGAGAGGTGCCCCCGGAATCCCGGACCAGGGGATCGGCCCCGAGGCGGGAGAGGGTTATGAGGATGTCCTCGTTTTCGTTTCCGGCCGCCCCGAAGATCGGGGTGGCGCCCCTGAGGTCCTTGTGCTCGAGATTGGCCCCGGCTTCGGCGAGGGTCCTCGCGAAGTCGGGATTTCCGTTGTGTCTCGCGGCGTAATGGAGGGGGGTCCGGCCTGCGATGTCGGCGGCTTCGGGGTTTGCCTTGGCGCCCAGGAGTCTTTTCATGACCAGGAGGTTTCGGCCGTAGCCGGCGGAAAGGGTCAGGGCCGTCGCCCCGTTGCGGTCCCGGGCCTCGATGTCGGATCCGGCGTTCAAAAGAGAAGACATGACTTGGGGGGAGGGATTGATGGCCGCGGCGAGATGCAGGGCCGTGCTCCCCTCGTCGTTCGCGGCCTTCGGGTCCCCCCCGAACCTCAGGAGGACCTCGGTCACGAGGGACTGTTGATTGAAGGCCGCCGCGAACATCAGGGAGTCGAAACCGTAGAGTTTTTCCCTGTCGGAAGGCTTGGCCCCGTTCGCCGCGAGAACCGAAATGACGCTCGGGTCGGGATTGGAGGAGGCGGCGGTCATGAGGCAGGAAAGACCGTCCTCGTTCGCGTAAAGCGCGTCGGCGCCTTGGTCGATGGCCTCCAGCATCTCGGAGGAAGAGGCCTCCCTGCAGAAATCCAAGAGTTCTTGCCCGCTTTCGGGGTAAACCCGGGGTTCCCCGTCGGCGGAAGGTCGGACGGTTTCTTCCTTTATGGTGAAGTAGTCCTCGGGAGTCATCGGGGTCCCGTCTTTGGTGAAAATCCGGAACCGGCCGTCCCCCGCGTCCCCGGTTTCCCCGGAAGAGCCGGGGGAGGAGAGCGGGGCGTCGTTGTAGGCGGGAAGGGGAACGTCGTCCCCGGCCCCGGAACCCGGGGCGAAAAAGAAGAGAAGAAGGACGATCGGGAAAAACTTCGGGACAATCCCGGCGAAGGGTTTGAAAAAACGCGCGAGACGCGCGAGCTTCCCGGGTTTTCCGGGCTTCTTTCCGTCGTCTTTCGAAAAGGCTTCCTTCGTCGCCCGCGCGCCCTTTTCGTCCGCGGGAAGGAGAAAGGCCAATTTTATCTCGATGGGTTCCAAGTCGTCTTTCCGTTGCATGTGGCACGCTGTCGGGGGAGGCGCCGGGGGCGGCGTTCGGGAGGGGTTTCGGGTGTGATTCCGGGGGTTCGCGGGAAGGCCGTTCGCGGGGCCGAGGGTGTTCGCGGAAGGCTTTTCGACGGTCGTCTTCGCGAGCCCGCGGCTTTCGGAATCCCGGTTTCGGGGATTGTCGGCTTTCGGACAGGTCGGTTTTCGAAAAGGGGGAAGCGGGCCGCGCGCGGTCACCCGGGCGCCCGCCCGCGGAACCCATTATT
>JAITKT010000043.1 GCA_031278225.1 Deltaproteobacteria bacterium | reverse complement strand
GTTTTCCGTTATATATATACTTTACCTTAAAGTATATTATTGTTTATCAACCTATATCAACCTATTGTTTTTTGAATAAAATAACCCCAAAAAAAACCGCGCGAACATGTCGGACCCCGAGGGTCTTTTCATCCGCCGTTTTTTCGCGGGTCCCGATTAAACTCCCGTCCCCCCGCGAAAATCCTCACTCCCGCCGCGCCCGGACCTCGTCCGCTTCCGTTCGGCCGGACGACCGCCATCCCGTCGGGCCCCCGTCCGCTCCCCGTCCCGACCCGGCTTGCGGGGGAAGGGATGGTCGTCTCCGGTCCCGGCCCCCGGGAAACGTTCCCCGCGGCGGACAGCCCCGTCTTTTCGCCCGAATGCCCCGAAAAACGCCGTCGGCCGGGGTGCTTATTCGTTTCGGGACTCGCTCCCCGAAAGTCCCGTTCCGTTTTTTTTCCGGGGTTTCGCCCTCGGAAAATCGCCGGGCGATCTCCGAAAAACCCCCGCGGACGGTTCGCGTTCGTCGCGCGTAATTTGTCTTTTTCGGCCTTCGCTTCCCGACGGCCCCGTCTCGAAACGGAGCTCTCCGTCGCGGACAAAACCCCTTTTCGGGTTTTTCCCCGCGTTTCGCGTTTTTCAAGGAATCGTTTTCCGGGTTTCATGACGCCCGCCGCCTTTCCCGGGTGGCGCGGGTAGCGGCGCGGGTCGCGGCGCGGAATGTGACGCGGCCTCCCGGGCGCTTTGTCGGGCGAAGCGACTCCCCTTCCCCGGGGGGAACGCGGGGACCAAAGACGCGAAAAACCCCCGAAATCGGCTCGAGGAGCCGGCTTCGGGGGTTTTCAAACATTAATTTCGACTCGCCCGACACACGGGCTCTGTCATGCTGGTGGAGGGAGGAAGATTCGAACTTCCGAAGGCGTTCGCCGGCAGATTTACAGTCTGCTCCCTTTAACCACTCGGGAATCCCTCCGCAAATCCCTTTTTGGTTCATGGCCGCCCGTGACGGGCGAAAGGAAGAAAACGGACCGCTTTCGATGAGCCGCGAACCCGAACGGGGACTTAAAAATAGCCCAAAGACGCGACCTTGTCAATACCTTTCCGGTTTTCGTCGTCGCCGCGGTTTTCCCGCCATTCGGCGGTCGTTTTTTCCTTTTTCCGTCCGCTTTCGGGGACCGTCCCCTCGTTTTCGCGCGTCGTCGCCCGTTTTCCGCGTCGGGCTCCGTTTCCGGCCCCGGTTCCCCCCGAAACCGCTCTTTTTCGTCTCCCGGATTTCGTGGTAAAATCGCTTTTCATTTTCACAGCGTTTTGCCTTTCGGAAAGCCCGTCCCCCCCCTCCCCCCGCGGGGACATTTTTCACCGACGCGCCGAAACGGAACCCTTCGCGGGGACCGCGCGGGGACCCCGGAAGGCGACCGCGACCGCGAACGCGCCTCCCGACCCCCCCGGACGCCACGGGAATCCTTTCACGGGACCGTCTCCCGAACCGCGAGGGGAGGGGTCTTCGAAACCGGCGGGGGATTGCGCCCTTCCCGGGCGGTTTTCCGATCCTTCCGGTGTTTTAAGTTGTTTGGACTTGTGGTATGCTTTCGCTCCGTGAAATTTCGCCTTCGGGCGTCCGGGCCCCGCCGGGGGGCCGCCCGCGGAGCGACGGCCGCGTTCCCGGGGTCGGAGGACGCGCGAGACCCCGAATCTCATTTTTTTGCCGACGTTTTCGGACCCGCGCGACGCGCCGGGTCAGAACGATGAGGACGGAAACAAAGCCGGCGGACACCGCCCGGCGAACGGGAAAAACAGAGGGACGCGCCGAACTCATGCCCGAACGATTAACCCTGCCCGACAGCCTGAAATCTCCCCGACCCCGGGCCAAGGCCCTGGGGATGATGGCCCTCTTCTCCCTGGCGATGTCCCAGGGGGCCCTGGGGCTGTGGATGAAGCTCGGGGCCATGGCGGGCGCTTCTCCCCATTTCGGGCTTGTTTTCGTGTCGACGGCCCTCTTTTCCATGGCCCTGGGGGGACTTTGGTGGGGGGCGGTGGCGAGGTCCGAGGTGAGTCTCCTCGAGCCCACCCTCTCTTTCGCCGTCTTCGCGTCCATCCTGACGACTCTCGCCCTGGGCTTCGTTCTCCCCGACAACCCCGCGGTCCGGAGGTCTCCCCTGGTGGCGCTTTCCGTTTTCCCCAGCTTTTTTCTGTGGGGGGCTCCCCCGGTCCTTCTGACCGCCTTGGCCTTTCCCAACGAGAGGGGCACCGGGAAGGGTTTGTTCACGGTCTTCTCCTCGGCTCTTTTCGTGTTCGGGCTCGGCCTCGCCGGGACGGCCCTCGCCATGTTTCTCGGCGGGGTCAAAAACGTTTGGATTCTCGAAAGCTCGGGCGCCATGAGTCTCGGGCTGGTCCTGTGGATCCGCCTGACGAGGGTCCGGACCGGGGAAGAGACGCCCTTCCGTTTCTGGCCGGGAAAATCCCTCGGTTATTTCACCTTCGAGCCCGGTTACGGCCAGGAGCTCCTGGTCAGCTCGAGGTCCGGGCACACCCTGGTCCACGCTTCCTTCGTCGCGGCCGTCGCGGCGGGGGCCCTGGTCTTTTCCCTCGCGAGGGCGGACCTGCCTTTCGGGGTCCCGGAGTTCCTGAAGGAGGACTGGGGCCGCTTCGCCGTCCTGACCCTCCCCGCGTCCCTGGGGGCCCTGGTCC
>JAITKT010000117.1 GCA_031278225.1 Deltaproteobacteria bacterium | reverse complement strand
ATGCGCGTCGTCTGTGCCGCCGGAAGCGAAGCGAAAACGGATGTCTTGGAAAAAATCGCGCCCAGAAAAAACATCCTTATTTTGGATACCTGCGACCGGGCAAGACTGTCCTCCTTTTTCCAGTTCGTGTCCACCAGCATAAAGGCCACCAGCAGGAAGGTCGAGACCAACGAAATCTTCTCCTTGGACGACTTGCCGCCGCCACCCAAGAACATAAGCCGTCTTTACCCGTGAGCGGAACGCCGACGAACTAACGCGAACCGTTTAAAAAGAGCAAGCCAACCGCGACGAAGAGGTGAAAACGAAATTCAAAACCCATGAGAAAGCTTCCGATATACATATTGATTGACACCTCGGGATCAATGCGGGGAGAACCGATAGAGTCCGTCAAAGTCGGACTCAAATCGCTTGTCTCCAGCTTGAAACGAGACCCTTACGCCATGGAAACGGTGTATATCTCAATCATAACCTTTGACAGGGAAGCCAAGGTGATACTGCCTTTGTCACCGATCGACAATTTAAACCTGCCGCGGATCCCTCCCGTGAAGTCTTCTCCCACGAACATGGGTGAGGCATTGGCTTTGATGTTGATGAAATATGACAAAGAGGTGGTGAAAAACACATTAAAAGAGAAGGGAGACTGGACGCCGATGGCCGTTGTCATGACGGACGGCTCTCCTTCGGACACCATGCTTTTCGAAGACACGTGCGAAGCCATAAAACGATACAAGTTCTCCCGCATCATAGGGTGCGCGGCCGGACCCAAGGCAAAATACAAACCTTTGACCAAGTTCTGCACGGACGTGGTGATTCTGGAAACCATGGACGCCAACTCTTTTTCCATGTTTTGGCGATGGGTCTCGGTGGTATTCACTCAGAAATCCAGAAGCAGCAGTATTACGGACATACCATTGCCTCCGCCGCCGAAGGAAATCAGAATACCGCTCTGACATATGAAGAGCAGGAATATCATGGCAGAAAACAACGAAAAAACCACAATAAAAAACAAAGCAAAACATATTCTGTCAATGGTGAAAAATGACAAATTCTTATGGGATGAGCATGATCACAATTCCTTTAAACGTGATGTCACTGAATTCTTACAATATTTGATTGAAGAATTAAAAAAAGACGATGACGAAGCTGTCATAACAACAGTCAACCGTGCTTTAGATTTTATCGTATATTTATCGACAAAAAACCATGAAGAAATGATTGTCCTCGCGAATGATCTTAAAAAGTCAGCCAAGAGTGAGGATGACTTATTCGCCGGTAAGATAAAGATATTAAAGGACTCCATATCAAACGACTTTACGGAAGAAAATAATCTTCGCGACTGTTTTAATGCCTTGAATAACGTGACATGGCATTTATTAAGCTCTGCCGATGACAAAAAATCGTCCGACAATGAATGTCCTTTTGGGTTTACTCTTGAAAAACATGATCCCACAACGGAAGAAAATCATCCTTCCCATTCCAAATCGGAAGAGCTGTCCGATTTGACGGACAATAATCAAAACACCAAAACATCAACGGCAAATGACGTGATTTCCGACAACTCACTTCCGCTGGAAACGGAAAAAGAAAAACGGAAAATCGGAACGGAAACCACGCCGATCGACACAACCGTTTCCAACGATTCCTTAACACAATCCGCGGACGGGCATTCGACCGCTTTTCAAGAAACGACGCCGAGAGTTGATGCCATCGATCATGTAAAATCGTCTTCGGAACCAAGCTCAAACACGGATCAAAAACTCACCGCGGAAACAGTCACCACCGCGGCTGACACCGAAACCGCGCGCGCGGATGACATTGACGCACAAACAACCCCCATTCGGGAAACGAATGCCCGTTATTCGAAAAACCATTCCGAACACGCGAACACGAATACCGGACAAAACAGCTCCATCGAAACAAACGTTTCCGAACGGGAACCGGTTAATGTAATAAACATGGCCCCGACAACCGTTGCCAACCATTCGGAAACACAATCCGACGACGCGCGCGCGCCAGCGATTCAAGAACCTTCGCCGATGGTTGACACAACCTCTCATGAAAAAACGTCTTCGGTGACGGGTGCGAACACGGATCCGGAACCCAACGACGAAACTGCCGACGCCGCTCCCGAAAACAGTTTCCTCGGCGCTGATGACCTTGACCGGAAAACACCCGTTCCGGAAACCAATGACTCCGTTTTCGTAAACCATTCCGAACGCACTGACGTTAACCTCGAGCAAAATGGCTCAGTCGAAACGGAAGTTTCCGGACGGGAAACATCGGTTCATGAAATAAGCGCAGCCGTATTTGAAAACTTAACCGTTGGAACGAATTCAAACACACCCGAAGAAACCGCTCCCGAAAATCTTTTTGACGCCGTCAAAAACAGCGGTGTCGATATCACTTCTTTATTCACGGCGGTCACCAAAGAAAGCCCCGCAATCGAAACGGAAAAAGAAGAGTCAATAAACAAGACAGATGATGAAGAATCAGAGAATATCAAGATAAAAAAACATAATCACAAAATAAATTCTGAATATAATGAGATTTTTCACGAGAATAAACCGGTTATAGCTGTTTTAATCGAGATTGATTCAACGGTTGTTTTAAAAGATATTTTTAAAAAAATCGGAAACTCGATTTCCAAGGATGGTATCAACGCAAACTACAAAACGGAAATAGATTATTCAATCAATTTTAATTTAAACAAGTATGTCACTATAACAGGAATTAAAGCCAATAATTTTTTGAAAAACAAACTCGAATTGAACGTTCTTAACGTGACCAAAGATAATGTCATTGATAAAAATCTCATCCGCATCGTGGGAAAACCCAACGCCATCGGATACAATGACGAAGAAGAATCTTTGACGATTCTCGTGATAACGCTAAACAAGCTATTTCATTACAAAACGTTTAAAATGCCATTTTTCATTTCACCCGATCCCAAAACAATGTGGAAAAATTTACCTGTTCCCGAAAACTTGGTCTATCGGGCGTCAGATGAAGCCCATGGCCACGAAAAGCTTGCCGGAACGGACAAATCGGTGTACGCGGCAAGTGTTAGAGGTCGTTCGCACGCTCACGAAGGAAAATCGAGAGACGACAATTTCCGTTTTTTATGTAATCACGAGACCGGTTGGAACTTTTTTGCCGTTTCCGACGGCGCCGGAAGCGCCAGATTTTCGAGAAAAGGATCCGAAATAGCCTGCGTCACCGCCGTGTCCAAATTAAACGAGCTTTTCGACGTTTCTTACACGGATTACTTAATTTCACGGTCTCCGACATTTGTCGGATGGAAAGAATTTTTGCAAAATAATCACACCATTGACGAATCTCGGTCGAATACGACAAATGCCGGTTCTGACAATCACGGTTACGATTTGATGAAAACAGCGGATAACAAGATTATCGAAGTAATAACGGAAGTTCACGCCAACATTGAAAAAGAGGCGTCGGCATTTCGGCAAGACAAAGCGACAATGAATGATTATCACGCCACGTTGCTTTTAACCGCGATTAAGAAATTCGACTTCGGTTATTTCGTCGTTTCATTTCAAATAGGCGACGGAGGGATGCTCATTTACAAATGGGACAAAAAAGACGGAATCCATTGTCTCGGAAAACCCGATTCCGGCGAATTCGCCGGTCAAACGCTTTTTGTGACCATGGGGTCAGAAATTAACGGTGACGCCATCAAGAAAAGAACCGATTATTTCGTGGTCGACGATTTCGAGGCGTTGATAATGGCAACGGACGGCATAACGGATCCTTTTTTCGAGTCCGACAACGCCCTCAAATCGTATGCCGAATGGGAACGCTTTTACGAAACCGTCTTAAAACGCGGTTTCGAAGACAACAAGGGTTGTCCCGAATTGTTCTCGGACGAAACGTCCCCGGACGAGAAATCGAGAAGTTTGCTGGAATGGACAAATTTTTACATAAAGGGTCATCACGATGACCGAACCATTCTCATCATAAAGTAGAGGAAATCATGCGCAGATTGCCAATTTATTTACTTCTGGACGTTTCCGGTTCCATGACCGGTCCACCCTTACAATTCGTGGAAACCGGTTTCGCCACGCTTCTCAAAGCTTTGAAAAAAGATCCCCAGGCGGTGGAAATGGCTTATTTGAGCCTCATTACTTTCGAAAGTGCCGCGAAACAGGTTTTTCCCCTGACGGAAGTCATCTCCGTCCAGCCGCAAAAGTTCACCGCCGGCGGCGGCACGAGCTTGGGAGCGGCTTTGAATCTGGCGCTCACCTGCGCGAACAATGAGGTGGTGAAAAACACTCCCGCGGCCAAGGGAGACTTCAAGCCGCTTATTTTCATCATGACCGACGGAATGCCCACGGACGACATCCACGCGCGCCTGCGGGCCTTTAAATCTTACAACTGGGGCACGATTGTCGCTTGCGCGGCCGGAGAGGACGCCGATGTCGACGTTTTGACGGAGATTGCCGGCGAAAACGTCTTGATTTTGAAAGCCTGTGACGAACGGAGCATGGCCGCTTTCTTCAAATTCCTTTCGACCAGCATTGTCGCCACGAGCAAGAGAGTGGACTTGGAAAAGACCTCAAACAACCTTGCCGACCTCGGTCCCCTGCCCCCGGAGATATCTTTGCTGAAATCCTGACTTCCCGGCGAAAACGCGAGAACCGTTTCCAAGCTTTTTGGTTTGACGCGTCCCGCCGCCAAAAACAAGGACTTGTTGTGATTTGACATGACAGACAGCATTTTGAAAGAAAGCGGCGACATCGCCGGGAATTTGTTGTCCATTCTGATTCATCACGGTGAATTCGAAGACTTAAGCTACCACTTCAAGTCATATTTCTTCAACCTGAAAGACATCATCGACGACAATCCCTCCATCCGCGTCAATCATGACACCATAAGTTTATTGAAGCACACCATAGAACTCTTTGACGAGAAGAAGAGTTACGACCTCTTCGCCGACAACCCCGTTCAAAAGAACCACCACGCGAACCGCGTGATCCTCAATTCCAAAAAAATCAGGGAACTGTTTCATTACCTCAAGTCCTACGACATAGGCATAATATCCGGTCAACTCGACGAACTGTACGGCGAAGGGGCAATCGGGAAAATATACCTTCAGACGATTAAACTCATAGATCACATCATTTACAATCCTTCCAGCAAAATCATCAAGTATCGGGCCAAACCGGTCCCCGCCAAATCATTGTCGACCTCGCGCAGCCCGAAAACGGCGAATTTTCTCTCTCATCCCGACCTTCGGGGCGAACCCGGCCCCGAGGACGACGATTCCCGTTCGGCCGCCGCCGATCCCGCCATCTCCCGGCTTCGCGAGTTGTTCGACGAAGAAACACCCGTAGTATTTTTGAAAATCGCCCCGCGCGAACCCGACAACGCGGAGGAGATCTTCTCCGAGATTGGCGGGAACATACACAACTCCCAAAACGTGGAAGGCACTTATTCCAAGCCTCTGGACCACTTCCTGAAGTTGGGGGAACTCGAATCGTTCGCGGTCGAGAAGTGCTCGGGAAACGGTTTTTTGGAAAACGCAATCGGTGTGAAAGCCTCGGCGTTTTCGAAAAAGGTGAGCCAAAACAACAACCTCAGGATCGATTACGTTCGCCTGACCGGAACCCCCAATCCCAAAGGCTACGACGGCAAGGAACCTCTGAGGATCGCGGTTCTCGTCGATTCGGACAAACAACTTTTCAAAGTTTACGAAAAGTACTTTTACGTTCAAGCGGATCCGAAACGGGCCTGGTCCCGGAAGAAAACCGAAGACGCTCGGGCTCGGGTCCCGACTCCGGCGTCCTCGTCCTCTTCCTCTTCCTCTTCCTCGTCCGACAGACGCTCAAGCTTCGCCTCGCTCGACGACACCGACAAAATAATGGTTTGCGCGAGCGTCAGGGGAAGGGAGCACGCGTCCGAGGGAAAACCCAACGAAGACAACTTCGGCTGCGTCCGCGACACCGAATCGGGTTGGAACGCGTTTTCGGTTTGCCGCGGCCGGGGGACCTCCCCCTTTTCGAAAGACGGCTCCAAAATAGCCTCCCGAACTTCGGTGAAAGCTTTCGTCGACGCGGCGGCCAAAACCGACTTGAACAAGCATCTGGCGGATAACGCTTCCGGACTTTCCAAGTGGAAGAACTTTTCCGACGACGAGCTCAATGGCGAGGAACGCCTTTCCAAAGAAGACAAAGCCGTGAAACGCAATCTGGAAAACATCATCGCCCGCGTCGTTCTGGAGACCCGTTCGAAAATTCAAAACGAAGCGGACATTTTGAACAAAGACAAATCAAAACCGGCCTCCGCGGGCGTCGCTGGCGGAAAGCTCGCGATTGAGGATTTCGACTCCTCGCTGATGTTCCTGGCCATGAAGAAATTCAAGTTCGGCTATCTCGTCATGTCGGCCAAGATAGGAAAAGGCGCCTTCGCCATGTACAAACCCGACATGAAGCCCCGGGTTCTCGCCTTGGGAACGCCCGGGGGAAATCCCGACAAATCCGACCGCCCGGCCTCGTTGTCGGGGATAAACCCGGAAAACGTCAAAGACCACGCCCGTTTCGCGATCGCGGACGACTTCGGGGCGATCGTCATGGCCACCGAAGGCGCCGCGGCGCCGTTTTTCGAGTCCGACGAACACTTCCGGGCCTACGATTCCTGGAAACGCTTTTACGAGGAAATTTTGAAAAACGGGCACGAGAACAACCCGGGCGCCCCGGAACTCTTCTCGGACACCGCCCCGTTGGAGGAGAAGGCCCGGTCGTTGTCGAACTGGTGCGACTTCTACGTTCCGGGCTTTCACGACGACAGGACCATACTCATCATAAAATAATGAGGTCCAAGCCCAAGTTCCGCCCTGCTCTTCCGTTCGTTCCTCCTCGAATCGGGTTCATTCCACCGAAAAAGCCACCCTGAAACCCATGTAATTGAACCTGTAGTTCGGGTGGGACGGCTCCCTGCTGGCGCTCCTGCAGTTCCAGGCGCTTCCCATCCAGGAGCAGCCCCTGCTCACCCTGAAATCCCCTTCGGGCGGACCCTTGGGGTCCTTGGCGGGACTTTCCCGGTAATAATTGTTTCCGAACCTGTCGTGGACCCATTCCCGGACATTCCCGTAGATGTCGTGGAGTCCCAGGGCGTTGGGCTTTTTCAGACCCACCTCGTGGGTGGTGAGTCCGGAATTTTCCTCGTACCAGGCGTACTCGTCCAGATCGCTTTGGTCGTTTCCGAAAAAATATATGTGACTGGTCCCGCCCCTGGCCGCGTATTCCCATTCCGCCTCGGTCGGGAGACGGTAACCGTTGGAGTTTTCCATGCGGTTCAGCTTTTGGACGAAGAGCTGCGCGTCCTGCCAGGACACGTATTCGACCGGGAGGTTCTTTCCTTTTTTGAGGCTGGGGTTATGGCCCATGACCGTTTCGAACTGTTCCTGGGTGACCTCGTGTTTCCCGAGATAAAACGCTTTGGTGATGGAGACGATGTGCCTCGGGGTCTCCGACTCCATGGCGTCCTCGCGGGTCAAGAGAGCTCCCATCACGAAGGATCCGGGATGTATCAGCTGAAACTCCATGCCGATGGAATTTTTGTGTTCTTTGGCCTCGAGTCCTTCTTCCCCGGCGAGAACGAAAAGAAACACGAAGCCCAAAGACATGTAAAATCGCGGCTTGGCTCTCATTTGTCATGACTCGCGAAAAAATGGCGGATCTTTTCGTTTTTCGCCCGGGCGTTCGGAAATCGCCCCCCCGTTTCGGCGTTTCGCGGGAATCGCGTCCGTTTCCCGGGGTCCTTCGGGTCAAATCCCGTCGCGACGGTTCGCGTCGTTTGGCGTCGATTCGCGGCGGGTCGGGGGCAAAAAAAAGAGAGCGGGAAAGACGCCCGCGGGCGGCCGAATCCTTCCCTCTCCAATCCGCGTCGACCCGAATCCCCCCTTCCCTTTCCGGCGCGCTTTCCCCGGCGCGGGCGCGGGGTCCCGTCGTCCGCGGCTCTAGTCCGTGTACCTCCTGCTCACGGCCTCCTCCAGGCGTTTCAGGGATTCCGTGAAGATCTCGGCGAAGACGTAATTTTCGGCGAGGCCTTTCATGCGGAAAGCCGCCGCGTAGCCGCTCTCTTTCACGAGATTGGACCAGCTGTTCTCCTGGTTTCCGGTGATGTCGACCCTGACCTCCTCGCCCAGGACCAGGGTCAGGGGGGCGAGAAGAATGGGGCCCGGGACCGGGAGCCTGCTTTCCAGGTCCGAGAGCACGTGCCTGAAACCTATGCGGGCCTCGGGAAGGCCGATGTGGATTTCCATGTTTTCGTAATTGTTTCTGAGGATGTCCCTGAGGTTGTGGTAGACGCCGGGATTGACGCCCGCCGCGAGATCCGCTATCAAAAGCACCCCGGCGTTCAGGCTTTTCGCCTCCTCGAAGAGGGGGGTCAGGGAGTTGGCGACCCTGTGGAGGTTCTCCTTCTGACCGTCGCCCAACCCCAGGGCCGGGGCCCCCAGGCCTATCCAGGGGAAAGGCACGCGCTCCCGCTCGAAGGTCTTTATCTTCCTGAGGTTTTCCACGAGATTCACGAGGTCGTGGTACTCGGGCCCGTCTATGAGACTCAGGGACTGGACGAGGACGAGGCGGGCCCCGGTCTCCTGGATGAGGGCCAGGGTGGTGATCGGATTCTTCACGGAATAGAACTTCTCGGGGACGTTGGGGAAATACTTCTTGAAATTGGTGTCCTTGTCCCGGTTCCTCCATTCCTCCCTGACCTCGTCGGACACGAAGGACATGAAGACGTCGTAGCAGGGAAAGGCCGCCTTGACCTGATTTTCGATGTAAGTCAGACCCTTCAGCTCGCCGGGGTCGGTGGTCCCGCGGGTGACGAGGACTATCGCCGGGTTTCTGCTTTTGAGTTCGCCGGCCCGGGCCGTTTTGGTGCGAAAAAGCGAAAAAAACGCGAAAACCGCGGACAAAAACAAAACTAGTTCGGGCATGAGGCTTACCTTTAACTCCAAAACCGGGTTTCGTTCCGGCTTGCTGCGCGAGAAGGCTCGGATAAGCGATTATCACACATTTCGGGAGCCGCGGTAAAGGGGACCCGGGCGCTCCCGTCCGTCCGGTCGGATTCCCGCTCCTTGAAACGCGGGCCGATTCCGCCACTTTTTTTTCGATCCGTCGGTCAAACAAAAAAATTTTTTCGTTTTCCAAACCGCGTTTTATCGGGAAATCCCCGGGAAGGCCCCTTTTCGGAGGCCGCCCCGTTCCCGCCCCCCGACGGGCCCCGTCATTCCTTGCTCTCCAGCTCCCATTTCTCCGCGAATCCCATGGCGATGGCGGAGGACACCAGATTCGCGAAGCCGCGGTTGTCGGTCTCGACGGAGAAGGGCTTGAGGCGCTCCCTGTAGGCGGGGACCCTGTCGTACTTCCCGGAGACGGCCGCGGCGAGCTGGGCGGCGTGGCCGCTCATGACCTCCGGCCAGACGGAGGCCGGAAGAATGCCCCAGGCGAACTCGTCCCGGAGATGAACCAGGGCCGCGGTCGCCGCCGCGTTCACGGGGTCGTGGAAGACGGGCTTGCGGTTGCTCACGAATAGAGCCCTCAAATCCTCCGGGAGAAAGGCCGACGCGTAAACCGCCAGTTCTTCCCCGCTTATCCTGTGGTAGCCGTCTTTGACGAAAAACCTCTCCATGAGTATCTTGACCGAACACTGCCTGTCGGGGGTCATGCCGTTTTGCCTGATCAAGACCCCCTTGGTGGCCCTTTTCACCGTGACGCCGATGAGTTCCCCCAGCTTGGAGTGTTTCCCGGCGCTGGAGAGGGGCGCGCGATCCGCGAGAAAACGGGCGGCCACCCCTATCTGGTCCGTTCCGGTCCCGGTCGCGAGCCCGTCGGAATATCGGGAATTGACGTTCAGTTCCTGGAGTCCCGCGGTCTTGGCCTCGGCGGCCATCATGACGGCCCGCACCAAAGCCCCCTTGGTGAGGGGAAGACTCGAGAAAAGGAGGGTGTTTATGGTGCCGTGACCCGGGGTGACGGGGACCCCGTCCGTCCCCACCCTGGGGATGGGTTCGTAACCGTCCTTCCCCTCGTGTCCCGTGGCGGGATCCCCGGCCCTCCCGGCGTTCCCTTCCACTCCCCCGGTGACCGCCGCTACCACGGTGAGGTCCTTGTGGGTCTCCGCCTCCACTTGAACCAGCCTCATGTTGGCGGCCGTGGAGAGACCGGCGCTCTCCTCGCCGGGAAGGTCGTGAATGGCGCAGACGTCCCGCATGTAACCCCCGGGGTCGGTGTAGCCCTTGGCGGCCTTGGCGTGCCCCGGACCCGCGGGTTCGCAGGCCTGGTGATTCAGAAGGACCTTCAGGTCCTCCCTGTAACCTCCGCCCGCCCTGGCGGTGGAGAGAACCGCGTGGGGAACGAGAAACCTCGCGTAGACTATCTTGTCCTCGCGGTGCAGTTCCATGCCTTCGTAATAGGATCCCACCAACATAAAAAAACCTCCCGGCGAAACGCCCTCGGTCTGGTTAATTTTTTCGCGGCGAGGGATCCCCCCCCTCGCGCGGAAACGCTTGCGGAGAGGAGGGGAAACCCTTCGCGACCGGGTGAAATTTCATGGAGTGAGAGGCTCCCCCCGAGGGGGACGTCGGCCAAAACGAATTTCGAAAAAGAAACGGGACAAACGAAACGAACGGGAAAAACGAAACAAACGGGAAAAACGAAACAAACGAAAAAAAACGATCGGGGGGACCCGGGGAATCACGCGGCTTCGGGGGAAAAAAGTTCGCGGGTGGCCCCGGGGTTGGAAGCGAAATAAAAGTGCATGTAAGAGGCCGTCACGCGCCCGAGACGATAGATGTTTTCGCTGTCTTCCCTGCGGGTGTCGTGGCGGACGGCCTTGGCAACCGGCGGAAGGTCCATCTCGAGCCGGGAGTGGTGGAAGGAGTGGCCCCGGAAAAGGCCCTCGGGAAGTTCCGCGCTCATGAGCCCCAGACCCTTGAGGCCCCCGGTCAGGACGGCCTTCCCGGGAAGGATTTTCGCCATCTCGGCGAAATCCCCGTCGAGGCCCAGTTCCTCCAGGAGATAAAGCATGCCCCCGCACTCCGCGAGTATGGGTTTCCCCCCGGCCTGATGGGCGCGCACCCCTTCCAGCATGGGAAGGTTTTCGGCCAGTTCCCTCAGATGCAGTTCCGGGTAACCTCCCGGGAGCCAGAGGGAATCGCAGGGGGGAAAGACCTTGTCCGAGACGGGGGAGAAAAAGACGATTTCGGCCCCCATGAGCCTCAAGAGGTCCAGATTGGCCTCGTAGATGAAACTGAAGGCGTCGTCCCGGGCGACCCCTATTTTGACCCCGCGGAGTTTTCCCGCGTGGGGCGAAAAATCGGTCCCCTTCCTGTCGAAGACGGCCGCGGGCGGAACGGCCGCGACCTTCTGGCCGGCCAGGAGCTCCGCGGCCCTGTCCAGACGGGCGTCGAGGTCGTTCAACTCCGAGGCCTGCACCAGTCCCAGGTGCCTGCTGGGGAGTTCCACGTCGTTACCCCGGTACAGCGCCCCGAACCAGGGCATCGAGGGGGGGAGCGACTCCTTCAGGAGGCGGGCGTGGCTTTCCCCGGCCACCCTGTTGGCGAGGACCCCGGCCCAGGGGAGGTTCTCCCTCCAGGTCGCGAGGCCGTGGGCTATCGCGGGAAAGGTCTGGGCCATGGCCTGGGCGTTTATGACGGCCAGGACGGGAAGCCCGAAACGCGTCGCGAGGTCGGCCGCCGAGGGATTCCCGTCGTAGAGGCCCATGACCCCCTCGACTATGATGAGGTCCGAATCCCCCGCGGCCTCGTAAAGGAGGGCGTCGCAGTTGTCCTCGCCCACCATCCACAGGTCCAGCTGATGGACGGGAAAACCGCTGGCCCGTTCCAGAATCATGGGATCCAGAAAGTCGGGCCCGCATTTGAAGACCCTCACCTTTCTCCCTTGTTTCCGATGAAAACGGGCCAGGGCGGCCGTGACGGTCGTTTTTCCCTGGCCTGACGACGGGGCGGACACGAGCATCGCGGGACATTTCCGGGGCTCCGCTTTTGGGGTCACTGGACGATCTCCTTCGGGGGGATTGGCGGATTCGCGTTGTCGCGAATAAAAAAAAGAAAGCCTGAAAATTTTTCGCGATCGCCGGGGCGCCGGCCGGTTCCGAACGAAACGGAGAAGCTTTTCAGGTCGCGTTCAGGGCCAGCTTGGCTATGGCGTTCACGACCGCGGCGGCCGCGTTGGAACCGCCCTTGCGGCTGAGGTTGGTGATGAAATAGGGCAACTTGGACGCGGCCAGATCCCGCTTGGACTCGTAGGCGTTCACGAAACCCACGGGGAGGGCCACCACGAGATGGGGCCTCGGAACGTTGGGTTCTTCCTCCAATTTTTCCATGAGGCGGTAAAGGGCCGTGGGGGCGTTCCCTATGACCCAGACGGTGGGTCTCCCGGGCTTGACGTACTCCTCGTAAGCGAGATCCACCGCCACCTGGGACCTCGTGAAGCCTTTTTCCCTCGCCCGCCTGACGGTCCTTTCGTCGTCCACGAGGCACAGGAGCTCTATGTCCCAGGACGCCAGGTTTCCGCGGTTTATGCCGTTCAGGGCCATCTTGGTGTCGGTGAGGATGAGGGCCCCTTCCTTCAGGGCTTTGATTCCGGCGTCCAACGCCACGGGACTGATGACGGTGTCCTTCGCGTAATCGAAATCGGCCGTGGTGTGAATGAGCCTTCTCACCACGCTCCAGGACCTCGGGTCCCAATCGTGCTTTCCCGCTTCCCCGTCGATTATCGCGAAGCTTCGTTTCTCTATCTCCTGAGGCGGAATGTTCCAGGCCGGCTGATTCATGATTGACTCCATGACGTGTTGGCGCCCCGGGTTTCGAATCGGAAGAAACGAATCGGAAGAAACGAATCGGAAAAAGCGAAACCGGAAGTCGCCGGTGTTGCGAAAATCGGAAAAGGATTCCCGAAAACGGGAACGCCGCGCGGTGATTTTCATCAAGGGGATTTTTGGAAAAACCGGCGAAAAAAAAAGACGCGTCGGCCCAAATTTTTCGATCCCGAAAAAAAACGCGCGAAGCGTGAAATATGAAAAATTATAATTTCAAACCCCCGCTCTGTCAATCTTGAAGCGGGATCGGAGGCGGGACCCGCTCCCCACGCGGCCCGGAAGGCCGGCCGGCGAAATCGGAGGCGTCGGGGCTCACGAACGGGAGGGCCCGCGCCGGGGCCGGCGTCCGGGCTGGGGGAAGCGGAAGGGAGGAAACGGCGGAGAGGAACGGGAATCCCGGGAAGGGATTCCCGAGGGGAGAGATCGGGCCTCGAAGGGGACCTCCGCGGGGGCGTCAAAGGGGGCGTCAACGGGGACGTCAAAGGGGGCCTCGCGGGCCAAAGGCGTCAAGGCGAAAACGCCGGGGGAACCGGTTGTGCCCGGGGGGCGGACGGGGCTTCGGGAAACGCCCCCGCGCCGGAGCCCGGGAAAAGGTTCGCGTCGTTCGCGAAATCGGAAGCCGGGGAAAAAAACCCCGGGCCCGGGTCGTTCGCGGCCCGGGCTTCCCCGGGGGCCAAACCCGCGGTCGCGACGCGTCGCGGGACCCCGCGTCTTCCGTTCATTCCGCGGCCCGCGGGGCACCGGGACTCGTTTCCCCCGCCGACCCCGCGGACCCGTCTGGACGGTTCGGAATGTTCGGAATGTCGGGATTGTCGGGAGCGTCGTCGTCACCGGGCGCGAGCGCGGCCGGGGCGGTCAAGGGGGTTTTCTTGTGAACGTGCAAGACCGCCCTCCCGGCGACCCCCCTCACCGTGCCTTCTTTCAAGTTCAGAATGCGGGCCGTCATGGCGCTCGACAAATGCCTCAAACACTTCAAAACCGATTCTTCCATGGCCTTGGTCAGGCGGCTGTTCTTTCCGGCGAAGGAAAGGGGGACCGCCTTGGTCTTGAAAATCGGGCAGACCAGACTCGGGACCGACATGCGGAAAAAACAAAGGTAATTCCCGACGTTGACGTGCCTCCACGACCTCTCCCTCCCCAAGTGAATCTTGTGGTCCTCGGCACCGCACTCGCAGCGGAAGACGGCCCCGGGCTCGAGGGAAATCGCGACGTCGATCTCCGATTTTTCGTGATTGAAAGTGATTTCGGTCACGCGCAAAGGCGCTTCCACCCCGAAAAATTTCTCCATGTCCCGATAGGAGATCTCGACGCGTTTATCGGGGAAAACGAGGTTCTTGAGATTGACCGTCGGTTTCGACATCGGTTCTCCGGGACGTTTGGCGTCGCCGCCGCCCGGGTTTACGGGAAGTCTCCCCGACCTCGTTCCCGGTCCGGGGTTTCGGGCGGCGCGGCGCTCGGTTGTTTAAAATTCGTCAAATCCAAAGAGTGATGACAACGACAGTTTCCCGCCGACCGCCGGGGGGCTTCCGGATTATCTTCGTT
>JAITKT010000479.1 GCA_031278225.1 Deltaproteobacteria bacterium | reverse complement strand
GGAAGAAGCGGTGGAAGCGGTCATTCGGGCGGCGATTTCAAAGAAAGGCGAGGCGACGGCGCCGGGAGGAAAGGCGCGGGGGGGGACGGACGGCGAAGAGAAGAAAAAAGGCGGGATTCGAGGGACCCCGGGGGAACGGCGGGGCCCCGCGGGAAAAAAGTTCCCGACTTCGGATTTTTCATCGATCCCCCGAAAAGTTTAAAACGTCAAAAAATTTTGACCGTACTTTTTCGGGAAACAAAAAAAGGCGGGTTGGCGGGATCGGAGGGAGTCGCGGGGCAAAGGGCGCGGCAAAAGGCGCCGGAAAGGGTGGGGGAAAGGGCGCCTGAAGGGACGAAAAAAATCCCCGCCGCGACGAAAAGCCTCGGCGGGGTGACTTCGCGGTTAAATTTCGCGTTCCCCGGGAAAAAAAACGCCGTCACATCGTCTTCAGGCGCTCCTGCGCGACTCCCGCGGCGTAGCTCTTGGGGAACTCGCGGACCACCTTTTGGTAGAGGATCTTGGCCGAGGCGGCGTCTCCCGTCGCCTGGAAGGCGAGGCCCTGTTTCAGGAGGGCGGTGGAGACCAGGGTGTTCTTGGGCCAGCCGCTGACCAGGACCTGGTACTCCAGGATGGCGTCCTCGAACTGATTCTGATAGTAGAGGCACTCGCCCACGTAGAACTGGGCGCTCGCCGCCTGGGAACCTTTGGGCTCCGCGGCGAGATACTGCCTGAGGAGGGAGAGGGCCTGGGGGTAATTCTTCTGATCGAACCTGGCCTTGCCCTGGTCGTAGAGGGAGGGCGGGGCCGAGGTCGTCGCGGCGGCGGGGGCGGGAACGGCGACCGGACCCGTCGCGGCGGGGGTCGTCGCGGTCGGCGCGGGAACCACCGGCACCCCCGCCGTCGCGCCGGCGGGCACTCCCGCGGTCGGGGTCACCAGATCCGGGGACAGGGGCGTGAGGCCCGCTTTGTTTTCCAGCCTGTCCAGCCTCGCGGACCTGAATTCCAGCTGTTGCCTTATGGTGAGGCCCCCGAGGGAGGCGGTTTCTATGCTTTCGTTGATGCGCTGGATGGAGGTGCGCATGCCGTCCAGCTCCTGACGCACCGCGATTCCCGCCTGTCCGGTGGGGGTCATTTCGTCCAGTCTGGCCTTGTCTTTCAGATCGGCCACCTCCTGACGGAGGACGTTCACTTCCCTCTCCAGGGAAGAGTTTCCGATGCTCACGCCCCCTCCCCCGTTGCAGGCGGAAAAGACGAAAAGGGCCAGGAAGGAAAAGAGCGAAAGGGTTTTTGACGTCGCCATGGGCTTAATCCCTCCGGGCTCGCTTCTTCCGGAATCGGTCCGGCGCGGACGGTCCCCGGAAAACGCGGTTATCGAGGATTTCGGTGAATGTTCGGAAGGGCGGGACGGAAAGGGGGCGGGGAGGGCGAAGGGGTCCCTCGCGCGCGACCCTCATTCGAACGATTGTAAACGGATCGGAGCCGTGTTTGCAACATGGAGTCGATTTCGCCCCGGTTTCGTGGGTCTTTTCGGGGCTTCCCCCGGGGGGACCCGCCGTCCGTCCCGGGAAAACCCCGGCCGGTTTTTCCCTCCGGTTTTTTCGTCGTTTGTTCCCCCGCGGCCCTTTCGGGCGCGAGGGTGAGCCGGGACCCGGTTTTTTCGGGGAATCTTTGACGAAAAAGGGGTTTTCCCGAGGGGAAAAAAGGCTAAACTCCCGGGGCGTTTCGACCGATAGGAAGATTGGGGAAGCGTCCGGACTCCCCCTTCGTTCCGCGGGCGCGGGGAATCGTTTTCCGAAAGCGTCGGCGGCCGATCGCGGCCGGGGTCGCCCGGCGCCCGGGGCGTTTTTTCGGGACCCGGGGCGTCATTCGGGAAAATTTGTCCGCGCGGTTTTTTCGGCCCGCGTTTTGCAACACCACGGGCGGAAGTCCCGGTCCCGACCCGACTCGTTCGGGGGCGGGCGGGCGAAGCGGACGGAAGCGGGGCAAGCTTTCCGGCCTTCGTCCGGGGGACTCGGAACCCAAGGTCCGCGAGGGCGGGAAGGAGCGAGGCATGGAGCAGATAACCATAGACGGGCGGGAGTTCGAGGCCCGGGACATCCAGGGGGCCAATTTGGAAGAGATCCTCATGACGATTCTGGAGCATCCCTCCACCAACGGAAGGATAATCACGGGCGTCGTTTTGAACGGGGAGCCCTATTCCGAGGAAGTGCCCCACGCGGCCCTGGAGGTGGAGAGGGGAAACATTCTTTCCCTGAGCCTCAACACGGCCACCATTGAGGATTTGGGGCTGGATTTTTTGAAGAGCGGCCCGAAGTTTCTCGCGACCCTCACCGAGGCCCTTCCCAAGATAGTCGAGACCTTCAGGATGGGGGACGAGCAGGAGGCCAACGAGCATTTCCTGAACTTTCTGGAGGCCCTGCAACTGTTGATGAGCATGCTGGAACAGACCCGGAACGTCCTGGCCCTCTGGCAGGGCGGGGACGAGAACGGGGGCTCGGAACTGAACCGGTATCTCGATTCGCTGCTTGAAATTTTAAACAACATCATAACCCTTCAGGAGCAGAAGGACTGGATTTTCCTGGCCGACGTCCTGGAGTACGAACTGGGGGATTCCCTCGAGAGGTTGGCGGAGATCATTCCCGGATTGGGCCAAGGAGGGCACTGAATCGTGAGACACAAGGAAACGACTTCGGAAAGGACGGCGTCCGGGGGATTCGTCCCCGCGGGCGGCGGGGCCGTCGCCATGACGGGAAACGAAAGGGAGAAGGCCTTCTGGGGCAAGATACTCGAGCTTTCCGAGGAATGTCTGTCCATGGACAGAAGATTCCTGGGAACCCTCGATCGCAAGACCGCCAAGGGCGATGACCCCCTGGACCCCGGTCTTTGGGAGAATTTCATCGAGGCGAGAAGGAGCCTCGTGGACTACACCACGAGCAGCCTGAACGTCATATCCAGGGACAAGGAGGCCGTGGCCCGCAACAAGGACATCAAGGACCGCCTCGTCGACACCCTGGACGAGGTGATGCTTCTGGAGGAGAAGCTCAGCGCCTTTCTTTCCGAAAATCTCACCGTGCTCAAGGAAACCATAGACGACATTTCCAAAAACCAGGCCGTCTTCACCTCCTACGCGAGGGTTAAGGGAAAACCGAGGCCGGAGGCCCTGGAGACCCGCGCCTGACGGAAGACCGCGGCCGGGGGGGTTCCGACGCGATCCGGTTCGATCCCCGGAGCCCCGGAATGGAAATGTCCCCCCGGGGGAAAAAAATCCCCCGGGGAGGGAAAGCCCCGAAGCCCTTTCAAAGAAAGGGTCTCACCCCGCGTTCCGAAAGGAGCTCCCCCGAGAGTTCCTCCCTTTTGAGGACGAGCGGGCCCGGTTTCCCCAAAAGGAGCCAGGTTTCGCACAGGTTTTCCACGAAGCCGGGTTCGTGGGTCGCGACCGCGACGGTCGCCCCGTCTTTTTTCAGGGCGGCCAGATCCGCCGTGAGACTCAAAATCCCCGGATAGTCCAGACCCGAAAAGGGTTCGTCGAACAATATCACCCCGGGACGGCGCGCCAGGGCGGAAGCCAGGGCCAGCCGTTTTTTTTCGCCCCTGGAAAGATGCTCGACCGGGGTGTCCAGAAGAGGGGTGAGGGACCATTTTTCGGCGAGAGCCGCGATTCCCCCGGGGAAAGTCCCGTCTTCCCCTTCGTTTTCCTTCCCCTTGTCTTCCTCTCTCTTCTCTTCCTTTCCCTTCTCTTCCTTCCCCTTGGCTTCCTTCCCCTTCCCTTCCGTCCCCTGCTTTTCCTTCGTTTCCCTTTTTTCCCTTTCCTTCCTTTCCCTTTGTTCTTTGATATCGTTCGCCCTCAAGCACAGGGAGAGTTCTTCACAAGGGGTGGCGCCCAGTATGTAATGGTCCGGGTTTTCCGGGACCAGGGCCGTCCCGTCCCGGAGGTTTTTCTCCGATCCGTCCAAAGCGACGGTTCCGGAAAGGGGGCGGCTTATCCCGGAGAGTATGTCCAGAAGGGTGCTTTTCCCGGAGCCGTTCGCGCCCAAAATCGCCAAAAAACCTCCCCGGGGGAGGCCGAGGCTCAGTCCGCCGAAGAGTTCGGGGCCGCCCGGGTGGGCGAAGAATATGTCTTTAAGGAAAAGCAAGGGAAGTTTCGGGTCCTTGGCGGGGGGGATTTTCTTTGGTTTTTCGGGGGGACCCCCCCGCGTCGTCACCCGCCCGGGGGAACCGGGGACCGGGCGCCTCTACGCGGCGGCTTTTTTGACCGCCCTCCCGAGGGTCCGTTTGGCCATGGAGCGGGCCAGGAGGGTCGCGGCCAAAAGCTTCAAAACGTCGCCCGGAAGGAAGGGGACGTTCGCGACGAGGGCCATCGCGAGGCCGAGCTTCAGGTTAAGGATGAGTCCGACCGTCCCCATGGCCAGGGTGAGCGAGGTCGCGAGGACCCCGTAAAGGACGTAGACCCCGGCCGGCCTCGGGACCGTTTTTCCCCTGGCGAGACCCGCGATCGCGGCGCTGAAAGGGAAAGACAGGGCGTAACCCGCGGTGGGACCCAAAATCAGCGCGACCCCCGCGACTCCCCCCGCGAAGACGGGAAACCCGACGATCCCCGCGAGGACGTACAGGAAAGCCGCGAGAAAGCCCCTGGCCGGTCCCAGGGAATAGCCCGCGAGCATCACGAAAAAGGTCTGAAGGGTTATGGGAACGGGTCCCGCGGGTATGGATATCCAGGCCCCGGCCGCCATGAGAGCCGCCCACAGGGCGACGAGGATGACCGATTCGATTTCGTCCCTTCCGAGGGAGGTTTTCTCTTCGGGGGTTTCGCGGGTTTCGGGGGTTTCGGTCAGGGGTTCTTTGGAGTATTGGTGAGAGGCGTTTTCGGAATTCATCGTTTTTTTCCCGATGCGCGTTCATTTCGTCGACGCGCCGCGGCGGACGCGTCGGGGGAAAAGTCCTTTGGAATTTTGGGGGGAGGGGGGCGTCGTCGGACGAAAAACCCGACCCGGGCCGCCTTTCCGGCGTTGGTCCGAAAGGTTTCGTCGGGGTCGGGGGAAAAAGGAGAGGTCCCGGGTCGCGTCGGGGCGGCGTCGGGATAACTTCGGGGTAACGTCAGGGTCTCAGGGCCGCGAGGGGCACTCCCGAAGTCTCGTCCCGGCCCGTCATGATGTTGAGATTGACCATGGCCTGCAGGGAGGCCCCTCTGGCCAGGTTGTCGATGACGGAGACCATCTTGTGAAGGGAGGTCTCGGGATCCCGGAAGAAACCGATGTCGCAGAAGTTCGTGCCCCTGACGTCCAGGGTTTGCGGGGCGACCCCTTCGGGCGCGATCCTGACGAAGGGGTCGTTTTCGTAAAATTCGAGACAGAGTTTCCGGAGTTCTTCCGCGGGGATATCGGTCTTGAGGCTCGCGTAGATCGTGCTGAGGATTCCCCTGTTCGCGGGAACCAGATGGGGGGTGAAGGAGAGGGAGAGCTTTTCCGTCCCGAGGGCGTTCAGTTCCTGGGTCATTTCCGGGGTGTGCCGGTGCCCGACCACCTTGTAGGCCCGGAAGTTTTCCGAGACCTCGCAGAAGAGGTTGGCGACGACGGGTTCCCTTCCCGCGCCCGAGACCCCGCTCTTGGAGTCGACGATCACCGTCTTCCCCGGGTCCAACAGGCCGTTTTTGACCAAAGGGGCCAGGGCCAGGATGACGCTCGTGGGGTAGCAGCCGGGGTTCGCGACGAGTCTCGCCTTCCGGATCTCCTCCCTGTGCAGTTCCGGGAGGCCGTAGACGGCTTCCTCGAGGTACTCCGGGCACTCGTGGTCGAATTCGCACCACTTGGGATAGAGGGCCGGGTCCTTGAGCCTGAAGTCCCCCGTGAGGTCTATGATTCTCGCCCCGGTCTTTAAAATCCCGGGAACGAGTCCCATGGAAACCTTGTGTTTCACCGCGAGAAAGAAGACTTCCGGAAAGTTTTCGGGGTCTTTTCCCTTCATCGCGAAAATGTCCGCGGGGTCGGAGAGGACGAGCTCCCGGTACGCCGGAACGCCCGCGAGGGAGGGATGGACCTCGGAAAGCCTCTTTCCCCGTTCCCCCCTGGAGGTCGCGACGGTGACTCTCGCGTCGGGAGAGAAAGACAGGTCATGAAGAAGGGAGAGCCCGGTGTAGCCGGTGGCCCCAATCACTCCAACCAACATGTTCAGCCTCCGGCTCGTTCGGGGTTCCGAAAGATCGCGCGCCCGTTCCCGCGCCCGCCAAGGCGTTGGAGACGGTCGCGGCCGGGGGGGGGATTCCCCCCTCGCGGGGTCTTTTCGGGTCCCGCCCGAAGTCAAAAAAAACCGGGTCCCCACCGGAAGCGGACCCGGTTTTCGAGCTTTGTCGCCCCGGCCGCGCCGTCGGGACGCGACGTCAAGACGCGGCGCCGGGGCGGGACGCGAGGGAAAGAAAGGGACGGATCACCTCTTGGAGTACTGGTAACGGGCCCTGGCCCCCTTCTGGCCGTACTTCTTGCGCTCCTTCTCGCGGCTGTCGCGGGTGAGGAGGCCGGCCTTCTTGAGGATCGGTCGCAGGGCGGGGTCGTAGGCCTCGAGGGCCTTGGCGATGCCGTGCCTCACGGCCCCGGCCTGACCCGAGATCCCGCCGCCGTTGGCCAGGATGTAGAAAGAGAACTTGCCCCGGTTATTGGTGAGGGTCAAAGGCTGCTCGGCGAGGATCTTCAAGGTCTCCCTCTTGAAGTAGTCTTCGATCTTCTTTTTGTTTATGAGGATCTGTTCCGATTCGGCCGTGCGCGACATCCACACCCTCGCGATGGCGTTCTTCCTCTTTCCGGTCGAGATGATTCTTTCGTCTTTCGTCATGTCTTTGGTTTCTTTCCTCCAGAATGTCGGTTCCGAATCGAACCCCGCCCCCCCCCGGGGGGTCATGACCCGCGGGGACGGGTCGTCAGATCTCCAGCTTTTCGGGCTTCTGGGCCCGGTGCTTGTGCTCCGGCCCGACGAAAACCTTGAGTTTTTTCAACTGGCGGCGGCCCAGGGAGTTCTTGGGGAGCATGCCCTTCACCGCGCGAAAGAGGATGTCCCGGGGCTTTTTCTCCAGAACGGTCTTGGCCGGGATTTCCTTGAGTCCGCCGATGAAGCCCGTGTGATGGCGGTAGAGCTTCTGGTCGAGTTTCTTTCCCGTGAACTTGAGCTTTTCGGCGTTCACGACTATCACGAAATCACCCGTGTCGCAGTGGGGCGTGAAGATGGGCTTGTGCTTCCCGCGAAGGCGGGTGGCTATTTCGGAGGCCAGACGGCCGACCACCTTGCCCGCTCCGTCGATGACGTACCACTTCTTGTCGACCTCTTCCTCTTTGGCCATGAAAGTTTTGTTCGGATCCATGATTCTCCACCGGTGAAACTGCTTCTTTGTTCTTGAACGTTGGCGACGAACCGCCGCCGGGGCGGGACCAGCGGGCGGGAAAAGCCCGGACGTCAGTATATAGCACCATTGTTTGAGGTTGTCAACCGGAAACAACCTTTTAACCTTTTCCCGGGCGTTCCCCGCCTTTCGGACCCCCGGGGCCCGTCCGAAGCCGCGAGCCGCCAAAGGCGAATCCCGCCCCGGTCAAAAACCCCTCGATGGCCTGGCGATGGCGGGGCGATGGCCGGGCAAAATGACCGGACGCCGAACGCGCGCCTTCGCCCTGACCGCGGGAAGAGGGCGGCGCGAGGCCGGGACGACGCGGTGGCGCGGGCGGGACGGCGACGGGAAGCGGGCGGACGGCCGGAAGCGTTGCCAAAAAACCCGCGGAAGTGATATGTTTTCATAATCGCGAACGGTTTGAGAATCTTTTCCCCGCGCCCGTTTCGGCGGACGCCGCCCCGGGGCGGGGATTCGTTCCCGGGGGGATTCGGCGGGAAGGGCTTTTTCGGCCGCGGGTCATAAACCCCCGAAAAACCCGACGCGAACGACGAAAAACGGAAAAAACCGCGAAAGCGAAAAACAAAAAAAACCCGAAAAAATCGAAAAAAAGGGAAAAATTCAAAAAAAAACCAAAAAGGACGACGAACCGAGGGAAGAGGAAAATCACCCGAAACGGCCGGAATCGGGAATCATGTTGTTCGGGAGTGACCGATGACGGGAATCGAAGATTTCAAGGCGGGACAATTCGCGGAAAAGACCATCACCGTGACCGAGGAACTCGTGCGGGACTTCGCCAGGGCGACGGGGGATTACAACCCCATCCACGTGGACGAGGAGTACGCCGCCAAGAGCTTTTTCCGGGGGAGGGTGGCCCACGGCCTTCTTTCCGGGAGTTTCATAGGGGCCATGCTCGGAACGGTTCTTCCGGGACCCGGGACGATCTACGTGTATCAGAACTTCCGGTTCAGGGCTCCGGTCTTCATAGGGGAAACCGTGACCGTGAGGGTCGAGATAAGCGACGTGAATCGGGGGTCCGGAGTGGTGAGCCTCAAAACGACCGTCGGTGTCGACGGAAAAACGGTGATTGACGGAGAGGCGGGCATCCTCTTCAGGCCCGCGGAAGAGCCGAGCCCCTGATTTCCGAAGGTTTCGCGCGACGGTCGCGAGGGTTCCGAAAACGAACCCTTGGAATCCCGAAGAGGTTTTTCCGGCGTTTTCTTCCGAAAAAACCCGTTTTTTCGGGAAAAGCGCGTTTTTTTCAAAAGGCGTCAAGCGGGCGTTTCGGAAAACGCGGGAGGTCGTTTGGCGTTTCCGGCCGGGATTCGGTCCCGGTCGTTTTTCGTCCGAAACATCCGGGCCGCGGCCGCTTTTCCCCCCCATTTTCCCCCGGGTTTCGCCGTTCGGGAACCGCCCGGCGACGGCCTTTTTCGACTCCCTCGGCCGGTGAGCCCGGCCCCCGTCGGGGCGAGCCTCACAACATTGAATAAGAATGATTGCGGATGGCCCGTCGGGGCGAGCCTCGCGACATTATAATATGGATGGACGGGACGTCGGATCGCGGTTTCGAATTCGACGGCCCGCGGCGGGGCAATCGGGTCCGAGGCGAGCCGCGGGGCGGGACGAACGACGGAGGGGCCGCCGGGGCTTTCGGGGGAAACCGGGGTTTTTCGAACCCGGAAATTCATCGCGGGAAAAGGTTCGACCCGTCCTCTTCCCGCCCTCTCCCCGCCTTCAACGCACCCTCCGCGGAAGTCGCGGCGCGGGCGGATTCCCGCGGAAAACGCGGGTTTCGGCGGAAAAGGCATCCTTGAAAACGCGGCGCGAGTCAATGCCCCGGATGAGGTCGGACGCGGGTCGCGCGGGTTTCGGACGGGTCGGTCCCGCGGGGAAGGCGCCGTCCGCGCCCGGCCGCGGCGGGGCGGGTCCGTCGGGCCGACGCGTCCCGCGGCGCGCTTTCTTGTGGATTTTATTTTCTTTTTCTTGTAATATTCGCTCAGTTTTGGCCAGAAGTCGCCTGACACTATCCAATTTTTCACAAAAAAGTAGTGAAAAAATGTGCTTTTTTCCTTGTTTTGTCTGAAAAACGGAATCCCGCGCCCGGGACCGGCCGCCGGCGGTGCCACTTCCGGGTATGTTCGGGGCGGCGGGCACAAGTTTTCGGTTTCGCGCCCGGGTTTCGGTTTTTTCGGATTTTCGCGGCCGGGGTTCCCTTTTGGCCGCGATATTTGTTGAAATGGTTAAACGGGTGGTATAAAATGCCTTTTGAACTTTCACGGAGGGTTTGACCCGCGCGAATCCGACCGGCTCCCGACGCCGGCGCCGGCGGGGGGGATTTCGGGGGAACGTCGTTTCATTCGAAAAAACAAGGGTACGCGGACAATTCCCCCGCCCCGGGGCCGCCGCGGCTTTCGGGGTCTTCCCGGGCGTTTCGGGACGCGGTTTCGCGGTTTCACGCGGGTCCATCGGCGATTTTTGTCCTGACGATTCGATGATTTTCAACATTCGGTCAAATGCTTGTTTGGCGTTCACATCACAAGGATCTCATCACAAGGAGCAGAAATGAAGAAGTACGATTTGATATCGACTCTCGCTAACGAAGCCGGCACCACCCAAGCCCAGGCCAGGGTCATCATCGACGGGTTGGTGGACACCATTTTGGACACCCTCAAGACCGAGAGGCGCTTCGCCATCTCCGGTCTCGGCGTTTTCCACCTCGTCAAGAGAAGCAAGAGGATTGGCAGGAACCCCCAGAACGGCGAGAAGCTCACCATCAAGGCCCACAACGCCATTAAGTTCAAGCCCGCCCGCTCCGCCAAGAACGAGCTCGCCTGACGCTCCTCCCGTCCCCGGCGAACGCGGTTCGGGACGTCGCGGAGCCAAAGGGGACCCTTCTTTTTTTTTCGCGAACGCCCGGCTTCCCCGGTGAAGCCGGGGCCATCCGCCCCGCCGTCAAATGCCGAGACGAACGAGAGAGTCGCTGTCTTTTTGGGAAAGCGGCTCTCTCTTTTTTTCGATAACCCCGTTTTCCGTCGAAAACCCCTTTCGGGCGTTTCCCCCGTAAAATCTTTTTAAAATTTCGCGGCTCCCGCGAACCCGTCCCGCCCCGCCGGCGGGGACAAAATCCGTGAATCATGGCGACAAACCCCGAAAAAGGGACGTTTTCGGCGAATCCGCCCGGCGTCCGGCGCCCCCCGGTCGGTCTTTCGACCGCCTTTTCCTCCGCCCCGGACGATTGGGACGGATCCCGTCTCCCGTTCCATCGCCTGAACGTCGGTTACGCCGATTGCGTTTACGCGGCCGGGGGCCTCCCCGTTCTTCTTCCGGCCCCGGGTCCCGGGACGGTATTCGGGGATGAACCGCGGGAACCCGGGGCGCGCGCGCCGGAAGGCCTCCCCGCGAATTACGGGCCCGGCGCCGCTTTCCCCGGGCTTTGGCTCTGTCGGGAACTCGCGCGGGAGGCCCTGGCGCGGGTCGGGGGCCTGATTCTCACGGGAGGTCCGGACCTCGCGGCAACGAGACCCGAAGGCTTTCGGGCCGGGGCGGCCGATCCCGCCCGCGACCCCTTCGGTTTCGATCCGGTCCTCGTCCGGGACGTCTGGGAGACGGCCCTTCTGGAGGCCGCGCTGGCCTCGCGGATCCCGATTCTGGGGATCTGCAGGGGCCTCCAACTCATGAACTTCGCCCTGGGCGGCACCTTGCACGGGGACATCGGGAGGGAGCGGGAGGGCTCCGCGGATCACCTTCAGAAACTCCCCCGGGGCGAGTTTTCCCACGCGGTTTCGCTCCGCGGGGGAAGCCTCGTCCGGGGTATTTGCGGGAAGGAGACCGTTTCCGTCAACAGCGGACATCACCAGGCCATAAAAGACGTGGCACCGGGTCTCGCGGTCTCGGGGCTTTCCCCGGACGGCGTGACGGAAGCCGCGGAGATCCTCGGGCATCCCTTCGGGCTGGGGGTCCAGTGGCATCCGGAAGGAACCCCGGATTCCCCGGAGAGCCGGGCGATTTTCCGGGCCTTCGTCCTCGCTTGCGCGGGGGCCGGCGCGGAGGCGGGCGGAGAGGCGGCCGGAGAGGCGGCCGGATGGGCGGACGGAGAGGATTGAAGGAGTCTTTTAGGCGGACGGAGAGGCGGACGGAGAGGCGGACGGAGAGGCGGACGGAGAGGCGGACGGAGAGGATTGAAGGAGTCTTTCGCCCCCGGGGCTCGCGCCGG
>JAITKT010000370.1 GCA_031278225.1 Deltaproteobacteria bacterium | reverse complement strand
CCACGTGGAAATGGGCCCCGCCTCCGGTCTCCAGCGAAAAGAGCCCGCTCTCGTCGAGGTAGGGGCCGACCAGGGCGTCCTCCGCGAGCCTGAACCTGTTTCCGGAATTGCTCTGGGTCATGTCCCGGGCCGTGGTGTCCGTGAAGTGGACGGAGCCGGAATCCCGGACGTAATCCAGAAGCGCGACCCTGTCCCCCCGGGGATAGGGGTTGGGTCTCCGGCGGACGGCGCGGGAGAGCTTGGGGAGGACCGGGACGAATTTTTCGAGCCTCGGCCCGGAACTCGAGCGGTAGCGCCCCAGCTGGAGGAAGGGGTTGTAGCCGTGGGCGGTTATTTCCGCCGCGAGGCGCCCGAGCCTCTCGAACTCCGGGATGCTGTCCGCGTAGAAGAGGAGCTCCGGGTGCTTGTCGATGAAGTCCGTGTCGAAGTCCCCGTTTTTGAAATTCCGGTTGTCGATGAGTTTCCTCAAAAAGGGGATGGTGGTTTTCAGGCCCCCCACGGTGTATTCCCCGAGGGCCCTGTCCATGATGCCGATGGTCTTGGGGTAGTCCCTCCCGTAGCTTATGAGGAGGGCCCCCGCGGAGTCGTAGTTGGAGGGGAAGTCGTAGCCGGCGGAGAGGTTGGAGTCCAGCCTCACCCCGGGTCCCCCGGGGGAGACGTACCTCGTGACCAAACCCCCGTTGGGCGTGAAGTCGTTCTGGGGGTCCTCGAGATTCACCCTGACCTGCATGGCGTGGAGGAGATTGTCCTCCATCGCGTAGGAGGAGGGGTCGAGTTTGGCCCCGAAGGCTATTTTAATCTGCTCCTCCACGAGGTCCGCGTTGTGCCTCACCTCGGTGATCCCGTGCTCCACCTGGAGCCTGGTGTTCACCTCTATCATGAAGGGCTCTCCGTCCGGGGAAACCAAAAATTCCACGGTGCAGAGGGAGTGGTAGCCCACCTTTTTCACGAGCGCGAGGGAATATTCCTTGAGCTTCGCCCGGAGTTCCCGCGTCATGCCCCGCCAGGGGGAGGGGGTGATCTCCACGAGCTTCTGGTGCTGCCTCTGGATGGAACAGTCCCTCTCGTCGAAGGCCACGGCGTTCCCGTGTTTGTCGGCCATCACCTGGATCTCGATGTGCCTCACGTTTTCCAGGAGTTTTTCCACGTAGAGCCCGGGGTTGTTGAAGGAGGCCTGGGCCAGGGTCGAGGCCCTCCTGAAGGCGTCTTCCAGTTCCCCGAGCTCCCGGACGGATATGATGCCCCGTCCCCCGCCCCCGCCCTCGGCCTTGAGCATGACCGGGAGCCCCAGTTCGCCCGCGCGTTTTCGGGCGGAGACGAGGTCCACGGCCCCGTCGGAGCCCGGGACGATCGGAATGCCCAGGGATTTCGCGAGTTTCCTCACCTCCACCTTGTTCCCGAGGAGCCTCATGCTCTTCGCGGCCGACCCTATGAAGATGATGCCCCGGCGCTCGCAGAGCTCCGGAAACCTGTCGTCCTCGGAGGCGAAGCCCCAGCCCGGGTGTATCGCCACGATCCCCCGCCTCCTCGCGAGTTCGAGGATGAGCTCCAGGTCGAGGTAGGCCTGGGGGTCGGAGCCCAGGAGCAGGAGCTCCTGGGCGGAGGAGGCCGCGGGGGCGGTTTTGTCTATGTCCGTGGCCGTCATGACGGCGATCGCGTCGAACCTGTCCCTGATGGCCCTGCAAATTCTTCTGGCGGAAATGCCCCGGTTCGCGACCAGTATGGGCTTTCCCCTTATGATGTCCAAAACGTTTTTCTCTTCGGTCATTTTGTGTTTTCTCCGGGGCGCTTCGGCCCCCGGTCCTTGAATCAATCGAAAAACGAGGCCCTTCGCCTCACGCGGTGAAAATGTCCGGGGACGGGGGTCGCGCGCTTTCGTTCTTTTTTCGCTCGCATGGTTTCTCCTTTTTCGGGGGTTGTCCCCCGGTTCCGACGGGTTTCCGCGGGGGTTCCGACGGGTTTCCGCGGGGGTTCCGAGGGGCGTCGCGGGGTGATTCGGCGCGCGGCCCGGGCGGGGACCTTTTCCGGGCGCGGTTCGCGAGGGCGGACGCCGGAAAAAATCAAAAAGGGGATTCGGAAACGGGTTTCCGGGGAGGGGGCGAAAGGCCCCGGGGCGAAAAAGGCGGGCTCCCGAAGGGGGAGCGGGGAACCGGAAAGGGGGGAGGCCGGCCCGGACCGTCGGCGGCGCGCCTCAGGGGAGCGTCAGGAGAGTTCCCGACCAGACCCGGCGGACGAGGCCGTCCGTCTCGAGGAGAAGGTTTCCCCGGGGGTCGATGCCCCGGAGGACGCCCCGGAGCGGGTTCCCCTCCGCGGGCGGGTCGCAGCGGGGATCCAGGACCTCCCAGGTTTTCCCCATACCATGAAGACGGGCTCCCGTCATTGACGCGACGCGCTCCCCCCGATGGGGAGAGGAGTCCCGCGGAGAGGAGCCTTTTTTCCCGAATTCGTCATTATAGCGGGAAAAGACGTTTGACGCCAGCCTTTTCCAGAGATCCAAGGGGGAAAGGTCCCCCGCGGGGAGGGCTCCCGTTTCGGGGGCCCGGGGGTGCCGTTCGGTTTCGGGGCTCCGGTTGAGGTTCATGCCGATCCCCGCCATGACTTTTCCCCCCCTGTTTTCCAGAAGCACCCCCCCGAACTTCCACCCGTCGAGCATGAGGTCGTTGGGCCACTTGATCATGGGTTTCGGGCCCAGGATTTCCTCCAGGGCCAGGACGAGAAAGAGGGAAACGGAAACGGAGGCGAGCTGTCCCTCGAAGGGGGGTTTTTCCGGAAGAAGCAGGGCCGCGTAGAGATGCCCCGGGGGGGAGGCCCAGGTCCTGCCCCTCCTTCCGCGGCCGGCGGTCTGGCTTTCCGCGACCAAAGAGGAAAACTCCCCGAAGCGGGGGTCCTTGGCGAGGAGCTCCCAGGAGAGGTCCAGGACGCTCGAGACGGTCCCGGCCAGGAAGATCCGCGGGCCCGGACCGGGTTCCCCGGAGAGGGGCTCGCTCGCGACCCCGAAAGTGTCCGGGTCGGTCATGGGCTTTTCCCGCCGTTTTCCCCGTCGTTTTCGCCGTCGGGGTCGGGATTCGGGGCCAGAAAGACCGCCAAGGTTCCCTTCCCGATCGAGACGGAAAGAGGGCCGGTTTTCGCGGACGCGCCGACCGGGTTCGAAGGGACGGCGTTGCTGACGCCCAGGGTGTTTCCGAAGAGAAGGGTCCCCTCCCGAAGGGGGTAGAGGAAGTTTCCCCCGAGGGTCGCGCCGGTGACCTCGGCCGAGAGCGGCACCAGGGACGCGAGGGAGTCCGGGGGGAGGTCCGGGGGGAGTTCCAGGCGCTTGGGACCGGTGATGACGTAAACCCGGGTTTCCCCGTCCCTGTACAGGAAGGTCGGGGAGAGGTCCCGTCCCGCGCGGAGGAGGCTTTCCGCCCCGGGGAGGAGGAGGTTCGCGAGGGTCATGTCGAGGCGTCCCCCGAAGGCCCCGAGGACCTCGATGGTCCCTTCGGGCTCGAGTTCGCCCAAGGCCGTCTCCAGGGCCAGCTCGTAGTCCGTTTTGTCCTTTTTTTCCGGGTACCGGAGAACCCTCGCGGTCCCGGCCCTCTCGAGTTCCGCCGCGAGTTCGGGCGGGGCGGAGTCGAAGTCCCCGAGAACGACGTCCGGTTTCCAGCCCAGGGCGAGGACGTGCCTTATCCCCCCGTCCGTCGCGACGACGAGGGAATCCCTCTCCGGGGAGGCCGGAAAACCGGCGGGCGGATTGAAGTCGCCGTTCAGGAAGACGTAAATTTTGCGGCGGCGGTTCACGGGCTTTTCCGATCTTTCGAAAGACGCGGCCGCGGGGGGCATTCCCCGCGTTCGAGGGCACATTATACCACTCCCGGGGGCGGGCTCGCCGGCCGCGGGCGGGGGTCGGGGAAGGCGTCCGGGAAGGCGCGCGGTCGAAGAAGAGAAAAAATCCCCCCGCGAGTCGCCTCCCTTCGGGGAAATCCCGGGGCGAGCGAATGTTCGCGCCGCTCGCTTCGGGCGCGTCCCCCGGAATTTTCCGGGCCGCCCCTCGGGGGAATTTCATTTCGTTGAAAATTCGGGGAAGCGTCGGGGGAAGCGTCGCGGGGGACATCGGGGGCGCGGGGCCGGGGCGGGGCCGGCGCGGGGACGGGGCGGGGGCGGGTTTGGAAAAAGCGCTTTTTTCGTCGCTTTCGGTGTGGTTTTTTTCCGAAAAAACGGACGGAAAAGTTCATTCTTCGACGCGGCGGGGTTCGGATCCGGTGTTCCGATCCCGGATTCGCGGCCGCGAAGATTGACACTTGACCGGATGTCGCGCTTTGGGCTAAGATTGCCCTTTAAATCGGCTCCCGGGTCATGATAACAAAACGATTAAAAAAATTCGAATCCAAACGACGCGGGGAAGGCTTCCCCGTCAACGGAGAATTGTCATGGAAATTCTGTCGAATCTCGTCGCCAAGGCCAGCGGCTTTGTTTGGGGCCCATGGATGCTCGTCTTTTTGGTGGGGACGGGCGTCTTTCTTTCCTTCAGACTGAAATTTTTGCAGTTTTGGCGTCTCGGTTACGCGTTGAAACTCTCCCTGAGCACCAGCACCAAACAAAAGCTCACGGGGGACATAAGCCATTTCGCGGCCCTCATGACCGCCCTGGCCGCCACGATCGGCACCGGTAACATCGTCGGCGTCGCGACGGCGGTCGTTTTGGGAGGACCGGGGGCCGTTTTCTGGATGTGGGTGACGGCCATCTTCGGAATGGCCACCAAATTCGGGGAGGCGGTCCTGGCCATAAAATACAGGATCACCGACAAGAGCGGCAACATGGCCGGCGGCCCGATGTATTACCTGGAAAAGGGCCTGAACGCCAAGTGGCTGGGAATCCTCTTCGCGATCTTCGGGGTGCTCGCGTCCTTCGGAATCGGGAACATGAGCCAGAGCAATTCCGTCGCCAACAACATCGTGAGCGCCTTCGGCGTGCCCGTCTGGATATCCGGGGTCGTTCTCGCGGTCTTCACCGCGCTCGTCATCATCGGGGGCATCAAGAAGATCGGCGCCACCTCCAGCGTCATCGTCCCCTTCATGGCCGTTTTCTACGTCCTCGTGGGTCTCGTAATCATAATCATGAACGTCGGCATGCTCCCCGGGGTCTTCAAGACCATCTTCGCCTCGGCCTTCACCTCGGAAGCCGGTTTCGGCGCCCTCGTGGGCACGACCATCCGCTACGGCGTCGCGAGGGGCGTTTTTTCCAACGAGGCGGGCCTGGGGTCGGCGCCGATCGCCGCCGCGGCCGCCATGACGGACCATCCGGTGCGGCAGGCCCTGGTCTCCATGACGGGAACCTTCCTGGACACCATAATCGTCTGTTCCGTGAACGGCATCATCCTCGTCATGGCCATGAACTCCGGTTTGGGTTCGGTCGGGGAAATGCCCTCGGCGGCCGCCATGACCTCTCTGTCCTTCAAGGAATATCTCTCCGGCTTCGGTGAAATCACCGTTACCATAAGCCTCATCATCTTCGCCTACTCGACCATCCTGGGGTGGTCCTATTACGGCGAGCGATGTCTCTAGTACCTGACCGAGAGCAAGACGGCGAGCCTCGTCTACAGGATCCTCTTTTCCCTTTTCATCTTCGTGGGCGCGACCATAAAGCTGGGTCTCGTCTGGGACATCTCGGACTTCTTCAACGGCGCCATGGCCATCCCCAACCTCATAGGCCTCGTGGCCCTCTCCGGGGTCATCGTGTCCCAAACCAAAGAATTCCACGAGAAATATTACAAAAAGACGCCGGTTGGAAAATAGGCGCGAGGCGGGGGTTTTTCCGGAACCCCTTTGACCCCGCCGCCGTTTTTCCGTCCGCGATTCGCTTTCCGGCGGGGGATTGCGCGATTGCGCGTCCCCCGCCTTTTTTTCGTCTTTTTCCCGCCGGCCCCGTTGTTCTCCCGGGCCCCCGCGGTTCCCGGACGACGCGCGCCACCGCCGGGGACGCGAGAAAAACGGGGGCGAACGGGAAGGCGCCCCGGGAAAGCGATGACGATAATTTCGGGGGCCGCGGCCCGAAGACGAAGCGCGCGTCGAAGAAATCCGTTCCGGCCGGGCGCGAAAACGGGGAGAAGCGGCGCGGACAAAAATTTTCCCCGGGGATGAAAACGGGATCTTTTCCCTCGGTTTCGCGGGCGGGAAAGAGCGCCCGTCGCGGCGAAAACCCGAAATTCGCGAAAACCCCCGCGGTCATGAATTTTTTCTTCGCGGGAGAACGGACGCGTGTCCCGCGAAGAGTCATTTCGCCCGCGATTCACGGCCTTTCTCCCCCGCGGGCCGGGGAACGGGAAAGGACCCGAAACCCTTCGCCCCGCGAGTCGCGAGAGACCTTTTCCAAGGTCGAATCATGTCCCGTTCGCGGTCTTCGCGAGGGGGAGAGGGAAAGCCGAAATTCGCGACGAAGGGAGCGGAGAAAAAACCCGCGCGTCCGATTTCCGCCCGTCGGTTGATTGGCGGATTGGTTCTCGCGCCTTTTCCCGACGGAGCGATTCGTCGCGACGGTTCTCGGAAGTCGGCGGTAAAATCCGGGTTTCACCCCTTCACTCGGGTGTTTCTCTTTTTTTCGGAACGATGACCCCTCCGTCAATCTCGGTCAACTTGTCAATCGCCGGCCGATGGGCGAACGCTTCGCATTTCTCGTTCAGTAACGTCATTTGCTCCTCAAGCCGGGTAAAAGTCATGAAGTTATCGGGATCGGCGGTCATTTTGTCGATATTATCAATGAATTCAACGTAATTTAATAAATAAGATTTTAAAAGAAGCATGTTCTGCTTCTTCTCGCGCATCTCTTCCATAATCGCGAATATATCGCTCTTTTCGATAAAGTTCTTGTCTTTCGACAATTGGTCAATGCTTTGATTTTCCTTGTTTTCCTTGTCTTTCGCCATTCACGACACTCCTTTTCGGGCCTTTTGACCCGCTTTTTGGAGTTTTATACCACAAATCAAGAAACAAGCGTATTTTTTATCTTTTGCCCGACTCAATCCCGGAATGTCAAATCGCGAAAGCCAAACCCCGAACGTCAAGCCCCAAAGGCAAAGCCTCAAACTTTGGATTTTACATTTCAAGCCGCGAACCTTCATGTCGGAGTCGCGATTATCCGAGATCGAAACGCGAAAAACGCGAATCCCCGCGCACTCATTCGGAGTCCAATCTTGAAAAACGTCGGTGCGGATCGGGGGGAAATCCCTTTGTCGACGACGCCGGATTATCCGCGTTTCGACGAATTTCCGGCGAAAAATTTTTTAAAAATTAAATTTCCGTCTCGGGGGACTTTTCGCGTCGATTACGGATGTCGGACGGTAATGATTTTTTCCGCCAAGTCCGCCGCCAAAGCCCCGGGTTTCCGATTTTTTCCGAAAGCACCCGTTTTTTGGGGGGCGCGAGGCGTTTCGTTCGGTTTTCGGGCCGGATTGACGCCCGCCCGGGGGTTGACCGCTTTTTTCGCGCCGCTTTGGCTTCTCGCGCCCGTTTTGTTTTTCGCGTCTCTTTCGCGTCTCGCGGTTCTTTGGCGTTTGGCGTCCGTCGGGCGCCGATGGTTTTCCGATTCGGCGGCTTTCCCGGGCGCCTTCAAACCGGTTCGGGAATCGCGCGGGAAAGCGGGGCGGCCCGGTTTTCCCGAAGCGCCCCCGGGCGCCGATTTGAAGACGAAGGACAAGGGTTTCGCGCGCGGGTAGAAATTTTTCCGCGGATTTCCCCTTCGTTTCGTTCCTCGTCCCCCGTCCGCCGTCCCGCGTTCGCCGGTTGTTTTCGCGGGGCGGGGATTTCCCGCGACCGTTTTTCCGCTCCCCCCGGCTTTTTTTTCTCGGGGTTTACGGTTTTTCCGCGTCGCGGTTCTTCCCCGGCTTCCCGTTTTCAGTCCTTTCGCTTTCCGTCGTCGTCCGTTTTCTCGCGGGACCCGGGAACGCCCCCCGCGTCGGGGTCCCGACGGGTGTTCGCGTCGGAGACGGGACCGGCGGCGGGAGAGGCCCCCGTCGCGACTTCCGCGCGCGTCGCCCCGATCCCGCGGACGCTTTCTTCGGACGCTTCGCCCCGATCGGCCGCGGCGCCCTCCCTCGCGAGGTTTCTGGTCTTGAACATGAGCGCGCCCAAGGCGATGGTGAGAAGGACGGAGCCGGACAGAAGGGCGTAGTCCTCCTGATTCAATATCGCGTACAGGGCGGCGTAGAGGACTGAGAGGTCAACGGCCATGAGGAGCGCGTCCCTCGCCTTTTTGAGGGAGAGGTAAACGTAGGCGGCGTTCATGATTACCGTCGCGGATGCCGCCGCGAAAAAGGAGAGGGAGAACCTCAGGTGCTCCGAAAGACTCAGCAGAGTCAGGTAAAACAGCGCCAAAGACAGCGCTATCAGGGCGAGCTGGGTCGCGCCGAGTTTTCCCGAACCGGGCTTTTCGAAAAGGATGAAGCACAGGAAGGTGAGCATCGTGAAGAGGAGGGAGTATTTGACGGCTCTCTGGACGAGGACGTGGTGCTCCAGGGGGTTCACGAGTCTCACCCCCACCGGGTATTCCATGAAGGGATTGTCGGACGTTCCCCCGCGGACGCGCCCGTCGCCGGGGTAAGCGTAATCCCCCCGGAAAGGTTCGCGGTTTTGGGCGTCCGGGCGAAAAAGCGCGGCGGCGTCTCCGAAGTCCGGGTAACTTCTCGCGAGGTTGGGCACCGTCCAGAGGGCGGAAAAGCCGTTTTCGTCCACGACCCTCTCCACCGGAAGACCCATGCCCGTGAAACTCGGATGGGGCCACTCGGAGCTTATCCTTATCTCCGAGTTTTTGGCCGCGGGGGCCACTTGAAAGAGCCCCGACCCCGTGAACAGGATGTCGAAGGAAAACGCGGCCGTTTCGAGGCCGGAGAGATCGACCGCGGCGGAGAAACCGTGTGTCGCGAAACCGAGGTTTTTCACCCCGGGGGTGAAATCCGTTTCCCTTCCGGCGAAGGAGAAATCCGAGACCCGTTTCAGGTCCATGGTGTCGTTCATGAAAACCGCGAGACGGGCCTCTTCCCACAAAACCGACGTTATCCCGTCGTCCAGGAGGGAAAAATCGGGCCTCCGGTATTCTCCGGAGAAATTGGCGTAAGCGGTGTACACCAGGGTCTCGTGGATTCCCCTCTTTCTCGTCTCCGTTTTCAGGTCCCCCGTTATCTTGAGATTTTCGGCCGTGAGGGTCGCGAAGTTTTTCTCGACGATTTTTTTGGTGACGGTGGTGTAGGCCGGGGGGACTTCGTTTTCCCGGGTTTCCCCGCCCCCGGCGCCCCCTCTTCCGGTCACCGTCGGGGCGACGGGGAGCAGGGGTATCTTCTCCTCGACCTCGCGGGTGACGAGGTACGGTATCACGAAGACCGGACCCGCGACGGTCTTGTGTCCTCCCCACTCGTTGCCGATGTCGCTCACGGCGCGGTCCCGGAGCGTTCTTCTGGATTGGGCCAGATTCAGGATGAAGGTCGAGGGGATGAGCATGGCCAAGGCGAGAAGTCCGGACATCCCCAGGCGGAGCAAAAGGACACCCGAGGGGGACTTGAAACCGTTCCTTTTCGGTTTCGACTCCAAGGGATTTTTCCCGTCGGCGCTCGCGACGCTTCCCGGGACGGGGGAATGAGGCGTTTCGGGGACGGCTGCTTCGCGGTCGCCCCCGGCCTTTCCGATCCTGGTCCACAGAAACCAGATGAGAAAAACCAGCGCGACGACGACGGCCGCGATCAGAATGACGGCCAAGAGAGTGAAAATCGCTTCCATGTTGTCTCCTTTCCGGGGGACTCGCGGGTTTCGGTGAAGGGGAGAGATTCGTTCGGAAACGGCGGAACCCGAATCACCATCCCGGAAAAGATGGTAAGGCGTCAAGATGGACTCGAGGCCGGGATGTCATGGAGTTTATTTGGAAAAAACGTGGAGGGGGGGAGTCTTTTGGCGGCGGAGTCTTTTGGCGGGGCCGGGATTTCGGCGGGAGTCGAGCTATTTGTCCGGTGACGGGCGGGGGATTTCGGGCGGCTTTTCCGAAGCGGTCGCGCGGAAGGCGGGACCGCCGCGGGATTGTCGGAAAAAAGATCCGGAGGTGGGACGAAGACGGGGGAAAGGGGATTGTTCGACGGGATTCGGGGAAAGGAAAAG
>JAITKT010000330.1 GCA_031278225.1 Deltaproteobacteria bacterium | reverse complement strand
TGTTTATTTTTTTTCCTTGGTTTTCCCGACGCGGCGATTGTTTTTCGCGCGTGTTTTTTTTTTCTTTATTTTCCCTTGATTTCCGGATTCGTCCGAACGCGTTCGTCTTGATTTCATTTTGGTTTGTCGCGGGCTTCCTTCCGTCGCCCCGGGAAAGCGGTCAACATGTCGAAAAAATCCGCTCTTTCGCTCCTGGCTCTCACGGCTCTTCTGTGGAGCAGTTCCGGGGTACTCATAAAGAGCGCGGACTGGAATCCCCTGGCGGTGGCCTCCGCGAGGGGTCTCGTGGCCGCCCTGACCATCCGGTTTTTGAATCCGGCCGGTTTTTCTTTCTCGAAACTCACCCCGACGCACTGGCTCGCGGGTTCGAGCCTCGCCCTTTTGTCCGTGTTTTTCGTTTGCGCCATGAAACTCACCACCGCCGCCAACACGGTCGCGGCCCAGTTCACGGCCCCGGTCTGGGTGGTCATTTTCGCGCCTCTTCTCCTGAAGGAAAGGTCCAAGCCCTCGGATTGGTTTTTCATCGCGGCCATCTTCGGGGGCATCGCGCTCTTTTTCTTCGATTCCCTGAGCCCGGGCGGTTTGTTGGGAAACGTTCTGGCGGTCGTGAGCGGAATTTTTTTCGCCTCCCAGGCGATGTTTCTGAAAAAGATAAAAAACGACAATCCGGCCATGGCCATGATACTGGGCAATTTTTTGTGCTTCCTCGTTTTTTTGCCCTTCTGGGGAGCGCCGTGGCCCGATGTCGCGGGGATGGCGTGCGTTCTCGCCCTGGGCGTGTTTCAGCTCGGGGTTTCGTATTACCTTTACACCCTGACCCTCCCCCGGGTGAGCTCCTTGGAGTTGGTGACCATAACCATGCTGGAGCCGGTTTTGAGTCCCCTGTGGGTGTTTTTGGCCATGGGGGAAAGACCGGGGAAACACGCCTTTCTCGGTTGCCTCGTCGTGATTGTCATGGTCTTCGTCTGGGGGGTCAAGAAGGCCAAAGAAGAGGAATGATCCCCGGGGGCGGGGCTCCGCCTTTTCCCGCCCGCGCCGTTTCCGCCCGTTTTCCGGGCCGTCCCCGCGGGCTTCCGAAAAACCTCCCCGGGGAAGCCGGGAAGCCCCGCGGAAGCCCTGTTGACTATTCCGAAATATGTCTTATCATTTAATCGGGAGCCGCGGGCGTTTTTCGTCGCCGCGGGGGGCGCGCGTTCGCGGTTTCGCGGAATCGAAGGATTCGCGGTCCGATTCGGGACCGCGATCGCGACTGGACCGCGGCCGGAACGATTGCCAAGGAGACGCGCGCCTACGATGTTTTTCGCTCCGGAACGTCGGGATTCGGCGGGTTTGACCGCGCGGCGAAAAAAATTTTCACTCGTTCGGGGTGTCAAATGAGCCTTAATCCTTACAAAGTGTTGGGGGTCGAGAAGACCGCGGGGCCGGAGGAGGTCAAAAAGGCTTACCGCAACCTCGCGGTCAAATATCATCCGGACAAGAACCCGGGGGACAAGAAGGCCGAGGAAAAATTCAAGGAAATTTCCGAGGCCTACGACATCTTGTCCGACCCCGAGAAGAAGTCGGCTTACGACAATCTCGGAAAAGAGACCTTCTACAGACAGGGACCCGACGGGAGGGGTTACAAGGCGCCCGATTTTTCCAACGGGGTTCCCCCGGAGTTCGAGGACATCCTCGGGACTTTTTTCGAAAACTTCAATTTCGACGCGACGGGAAGCGGGAGAAACAAGGGTTACCGGTCCTCCCGCTCCGGGTCCTGGGGGGGCGGCCCCAAGAAGGGAAAGGACATCGACTACAACCTTCCCTTGAGTTTCAGGGACGCCGCCCTGGGGACGAAGATCACCCTGAAGCTCGACATCCCCAGGGTCTGCCCCGCCTGCGGGGGGCAGGGCATTCTCTCCGCGGGGGAGGGGATAAGGAGATGCACCGAGTGCGAGGGGCGGGGATCCGTCGCGACGGCCAAGGACTTCACCGCGACCATTCCCGCCGGGGCCGACGACGGCCAGAAGCTCCGGATCAAGGGAAACGGCCTTCCCGGGGAAAGGGGTGGCCCTCCCGGGGACCTTTTTCTGATAGTCAGGGTCCAGCCCGACCCGGTCTTCAGGAGGGTCAAGAACGACATCCACATAACCAAGAAGATAAGTCTCTACAAGGCCCTGACCGGAGGGTCGGTGGAAGTCCCGGACCTCACCGGAAGGTCCAGCCTGAAGGTTCCCGCCGGCACCCAGAACGGGACCAAATTCCGTTTGAAGGGGAAGGGCGTGACCCCGGCCAAAGGCAAGGCCGGGGACATGTTCGTGACCCTGAACGTCGCGCTTCCCGCGAACCTTTCCCGGGAAGCCAAAGAACTCGTGACCAAACTCTCGGAGTTGGCCCCGATGGACGAAGCGAATTTATGACGACGAACAAAAACCGCGACAAAAGGGACGAGCCGGCGACACCGCCGAAAATCCCCAAAAGGGGGACGCCCCACCATCACCACGCGAGGCTCTCCTCCCTCTACGGACACTTCGCGCGGGACGACAGGGTCCTCATAGTCATCACCGCGGACCCCGACTCCATAGCGAGCGCCGTGGCCCTCAAAAGACTCCTCTGGCACAGGGTGCATCAGGTCTCCATAGCCTCCACGAACGAGGTGAGGAGGCCCGACAACCTGAGGCTCCTGAAAGGTTTGGCCTTAAAGCTTCCCCTGCTCTCGGACGTGAAAATCGCCGATTTCACCAAGTTCGCCATGGTGGACTCCCAGCCCCACCACAGTCCCCAAATGAACGGCATCGACTTCGCGGTCATCATCGACCACCATCCCCCCGGGCCCAAGGCCGCGAACGACAAAAACGTCTTCCATGACATCCGTCCCGACTGGGGGGCCACCGCGAGCATACTCGTGAACTACCTCCAGGCCGCGAGGGTCAAACCCAACAAAGCCCTGGCCACGGCCCTCTTCTACGCGATAAAGACCGACACCCAGAATTTCGTCCGCCAGGGGCAGTTGGAGGACATGAGGGCCTTCAGGTGGGTGTTCCCCTTCATCCACCCCCCCCTCCTTTCGGACATAGAGATGTCCCCCATAGACAGGTCGGCCTTCGAGGTCTTCAAGGTCGCCCTGAACGAAACGATCTTCTACAAGCAGTACGCCTTCGCCTACATGGACGACCTCGACCATCCCGACACCCTCGTGATAGTCGCGGACTTTCTGATGCAGGTCGTGGGGGTGACGAGGGTCATAGTCTCGGGGGTTTTCGACAACAGACTGATAGTGGTTTTGAGGTCCGCGGGCCTCCGGGGCAACCTGGGGAAACTCGCGGCCCAGGCCTTCGGGTCCCTGGGTTCCGCGGGCGGTCACAGGAACATGGCCCGGGCCGAGATCGAACTCGACGCCCTGGACCCGAGGATCGCGCACAAACCGGCGAAGCTCGCGAACTTCATAATCGACCGCCTGAGCGACGCCCTCTCCGCGAAAAAAGAGCCCGCCGTCCCCAGGGTAACCCGCCCAGTCCGCGCCACCCCCGCGGCCCGCGCGGCCAAGGCCGCCTTCGCCGCCCGGGACGCCCGCGAAGCGCCCGGACGCGAAAAAGAAGAACATCCCGGAAAGGGCGCGCGCGCGGAACGCCGGACGCCCGAGAGCGGGACGCCCGGACCCGAAATACCCGAGCCCGAAATACCCGGGCCGGCGAAGCCAGGGCCCGCGACGCGGGAGCCCGGGAAAGGGGCCCCGAGGCGCGGGCTCTCGAATTTGCTGAAAAATCCCCGGAAGAAATAGCCCGCGCGCCCGAAAAACTTTCCCCGGGGGGCGGTTTTTTTTTCGGCGGAGCGGAAATGACTTTTTTTTCGCGAAAGCGCGGCGCCCGGCCCGCGTCTTTTTTTTAGTTTTCACGGAAACGCGGATGACCCCCGCCGTTCCGCGCCTTTCCGGACCGTCACCTCCTCCCCCCTTACCCCGCTCCCTTACCCGCGCCCCCTCCCCCCTCCCCCCGGATTTTTCGAAAATCCCCCGAAGCGCCCGCCCGCCCTTAAAACAACGGGCGGAAAACCCCCGAAAACCTCGCGGAAAAAATCCGGCGTCCCCGGTCCCGCAAGGGACCAAGGGAAATATTTTGTTCTTTTAACGAACATAATTCGGGAAAGCCAGCCCGGAAGCGGATTTCCGGACGGGTTCCCGGAAGATCCGAAAAAACTTCGCGGTCGGAAAACGCCCCCGGAAAAAAGCGATCCGAAATACCACGCGAATGTCGGTTTTTCCTTCCCCGGCCCTCACCATTTGGTGAGAAAGGGAGCCCGGGCCTTCCCGGGCCGTCCGGAAGGGGGAGGGAAGGTGTCCCCCGAAGGACCTTGGGGCTTCCCCCCGCGAAGCCGCGGCCGGCGCGGGGCCGGGGGGATTTCCGAAATCCCTCCGGGAGCCGGGGAAAAAAGCCGGCCGGGCCATCCCCGAAGGCGACCGAAAGTTTTCCGACCTTTTCGAGGGGTTTTCGGGGGGTCGCGCGGGGGCGACGGAGTGTGTTTTAGCGCCTTATAAGCGATGATAACCATATATATACCAAAATAAATCACACATTGGCGCGTTCGGGTCCGTTTCGCTCTTGGCACCGCGGTTGCACTGAAGCGAGCGGGCCCGTTTTTTTTCGAAGTCCCGAAAAAATTCAAAAAAAACGGCGAATCGACCCCGAGAAAACATAATCACGACACATAAACCGGGAGGTTTCGAGCAAAATGAAAAGACGCGACTTTCTGACAAAGGCCGGAATAGGGGGAGCCGCCGCGGCGGCCGGTTTGGGGGGAGCCCTCATCGGAGCCCCGGGAGCCAAGGCGCAGTCCGGCGCTCCCATCAAGTGGAGACTTCAGACCTACGCGGGGGCGAGCCTCGCGGATTTCGTCATAAAGCCCCAGATCGAGGCCTTCAACAAGGCGGCCAACGGGGAGATGGTCATAGAGCTCTACACGGCCGACCAGCTGGTCCCCACGAGCGAGCTTTTCAGAAACGTCCAGAACGGGACCATAGACGCCGCCCAGTCCGACGAGGACAGCATGGCTTCCCCCGCGGACGTGGCCATCTTCGGGGCCTACTTCCCCTTCGCGACGAGGTATTCCCTGGACGTCCCGGCCCTCTTCGAGCATTGGGGACTGAACGAAATCTGGGAAGAGGCCTACGGGGAGATAAAGGGCGTCACCTGGCTCGGGGCCGGTTCCTGGGACCCCTGCAACATCGCGACCACCACCCCCATAAACAGCCTCGGGGACTTAAAGGGCAAGAAGCTCTACGCCTTCCCCTCCGGGGGCCAGTTCATGAGCCGCTTCGGGGTGGTTCCGGTTTCCCTGCCCTACGAGGACATCCAGATGGCCCTCCAGACGGGCGACCTCGACGGGGTCTGCTGGTGCGCCATAACCGAGATGTACACGGTGGGGTGGGCGGACGTCCTCAAGTACTACCTCACCAACAACGTCTGCGGCGCCTGGGTGGGAAGCTACTTCGTGAACTCCGACAAGTGGGCGCTGGTCCCGGAGCATTTGAAGGCCCTCTTCAAACTCACCTGCGATTCTTCCCACTATTACAGGCAGCACTGGTACTGGTGGGGAGAGGCGCACTACAGGGTCGCGGGGGAAAAGCTGAAGCTCACGACCATCCCCGACGCCGAGTGGAAGACCGTCGAGGACGAGGCCCTGAAGTTCTGGGACGAGGTCGCCAAGAAAAGCCCCCGCTGCGCCAAGGTGGTGGAGATCCTCAAGGCCTACACCCGGGAGATGGAAAAAGCCGGAAGGCCTTATCGTTATTGAGAACCCGCTCCCCGGAACGGATTCGCGGATTCGCGGATCCGTTCCCGGGGGCTTTTCCGCGGGGCGCCCGAAGCCTTCCCGCGGGTCACGGGAAATCGCGATGCCGAAATTCATTCTTTTTTACGTGCGTTGTGTCGACAAGGTAAACAGGGCCGTCGGAAGGGGCTGTCTCTACCTGGTATTCGCCATCATGGGAATCCTCATCTTCTCGTCCCTGTCCCGGCACTTTTTCGACAGGCCGGTCATCTGGGGCGTCGAGATGGCCCAGTTCGCGATGGTCATCTATTTCACCGTGGGCGGGGCCTTCGCGCTTCTCTTGAACTCCCACGTGCGCATGGACCTCCTGTACTCCCGATGGAACCCGCGGAAAAAGGCCAGGATGGACGCCTTCACCTTCTTCTTCCTCATCTGCTACCTGGGGCTCCTCCTCTACGGCTGCCTTTCGTCCACGGCCTACAGCCTCGAGTACAACCAGCACAACAACACCGCCTGGGCGCCGCCCATAGCCCCCGTGAAGATTATCATCGGGGTCGGGATCTTTCTGACCATCCTTCAGGCCTTCTCGGAATTTTTCAAGGACCTGGCCCGTTCCAAAAATCTCGAGATCGGGGTCGACATCCCCGAAAAAACTCTTCTCGAGGAATCCGCGAGGGAGCGCGGAACGGAAGTGGTCGTCCCCGTTTCGGCGCCCGCGAAAGAACCGCTTCCCGCGCCCCTGCCCGCGGTCGTTTATGAGCATAACTCTCTCGTATGAAGGCATAGCCTTAATCCTTTTCGCCTCGATGGCCCTTCTGATGATCACGGGCCAGAGGGTCTTCGGGGCGATAGGATTCGTGGGGGCGGTCGCGGCGGTTTTGATCTGGGGCGTGGGGGGGAAGGAGATGGCCTTCAACGCCACCATCACCACCATGAGGTGGTTCCCCCTGATAACCCTTCCCCTCTTCGTCTACATGGGCTACCTCCTCTCGGAATCGGGGATAGCCAACGACCTTTACGGGATGTTTCACGTTTTTTTGGGCGGGCTCCCGGGTGGACTGGCCGCGGGGACCGTGGTCCTCATGGTCGCGATCTCCGCCATGAACGGCCTCTCGGTCGCGGGCATGGCCATAGGGGCGTCCATCGCGATGCCCGAGATGCTCAAGCGCAAGTACGACAAGCGCATGGTCTCGGGGGTGATACAGGCGGGGTCCTCCCTGGGCATCATGATGCCCCCGAGCGTCGTCATGGTCCTCTACGGGATGATCGCCCGCCAACCCGTGAACAATCTCTGGCTCGCGGGGATAGGCCCGGCCCTCATGTTCGCGGTGATGTTGATCGGCTACATCCTCATCCGCTGCAAACTGAACCCGGCCCTGGGTCCCGCGCTCCCGCCCGCGGAGAGGAACATCCCCAAGTCCGAAAAAACGAGACTCCTCTTCTCCGGCCTCATCCCCCTCGCGATTATCTTTTCGGTCACGGGGTTTTTTCTTTTGGGGATCACGAGCCTCGTGGAAAGCGCGGCCGCGGGGGCCCTCGTCTCCACCGTCGCGGCTTTGGTCAAGCGCAGGCTCACCCGCAAGGTCCTGAAGGTCACGCTCCTCCAGACCCTCTCCGTGAGCTGCATGTTTATGTGGATCATCATGGCGGCCCTCTGTTTTTCCTCGGTCTTCGACGGGCTGGGGGCCGCCCGGGCCATAGAGAATCTGTTCCTGAGGGAGTGGGGCCTCGGCCGCTGGGGCGTTTTGATTCTCATGCAGGTGTCGTTTCTGGTCATGGGCATGTTCCTCGACGACACCGCGATGCTCGTCATAGTGGCCCCCCTCTACATTCCCCTCGTGAAATCCCTGGGCTTCGACCCCGTGTGGTACGGGGTCCTCTACACCATCACCTGCCAGGTGGCCTACATGACCCCGCCCTTCGGCTACAACCTCTTTCTCATGAAGGCCCTGGCCCCCAAGGAGGTGACGCTCGCGGACATCTACGCCTCCATTCTGCCCTTCGCGCTCATCATGCTCGCGGGCCTGGTTCTCGTCATGGCCTTTCCCCAAATAGCGATGTTCATTCCGAACTACTTTTTGAAGTGAAAAAAGGGGGGAGGGGGGACCCCAAGGGGATAAAAAAGATCCCGCGGTTCCCCCGAAAACCCCCTCCCGCCTCCGAATTTTCTTCGTTTCGAATCGCGTTTTTTTCCGTCAAACGGCCCGAGGCCCCCGACCCCTCAGGTGAATCCCATGTTCAAATCCTCGTCCCTGAAAGAACTTTTGGCCAAGGCCTCCCCCCCGAGGTCCGGCGACTTTTTGGCCGGGGTGGCGGCCGGAAGCGAGGAGGAGCGGGTCCGGGCCCAGATGGCCCTGGCCGACGTCCCCCTCAAACGTTTCCTGAACGAGGCCCTCGTGCCCTACGAGGAGGACGAGGTCACCCGCCTCATCATGGACACCCACGACCCCGTCGCCTTCGAACCGGTTTCCGGCTTCACGGTGGGGGACTTCCGAAACTGGCTCCTGAGCGACGCCGCGACCGGCGAGGCCATCCTGAAACTTTCCCCCGGCCTCGTTCCCGAGATGACGGCCGCGGCCTCCAAGCTCATGAGGAATCAGGACTTGATTTACGCGGCCTCCAAGATAAACGCGGTGACGAGGTTCCGGAACACCATGGGCCTTCCGGGGAGGTTCGCGTGCAGGCTCCAGCCCAACCATCCCACCGACGACGCCAAGGGGATCCTCGCCTCCACCCTGGACGGCCTCTCCTACGGTTGCGGGGACGCGGTCATCGGCGTTAACCCGGTCTCGGCTTCCCTCATGAACCTCGCCCGGGTGAACCACATCCTGGCCGAGCTCATCGAGCGTTATTCCATCCCCACCCAGAGCTGCGTCCTCACCCACGTGACCGCCACCATCGAACTCATCGAAAGGGGCGCCCCCGTGGACCTCTGTTTCCAGTCCATAGCCGGATCCGAAAAGGCCAACCGCGGCTTCGGGGTCACCCTCTCGATCTTGCGGGAGGCTCACGAAGCGACCCTCTCCCTCAAGAGGGGCACCATCGGCGACAACGTCATGTACTTCGAGACGGGCCAGGGGGCGGCCCTCTCCGCGGACGCCGCCTTCGGGATCGACCAGCAGACCGTGGAGGCCCGCTCCTACGCCGTCGCGAGATTCTTCAAGCCCTTTCTCGTGAATTCCGTGGTCGGCTTCATAGGGCCCGAATACCTCTACGACGGGAAGGAAATAGCCCGGGCCAGCCTCGAGGACCATTTCTGCGGAAAGGTCATGGGCCTCCCCATGGGCATGGACATCTCCTACACCAACCACACCAACGCCGACCAGGACGACATCGACCTTCTCCTCACGGCCCTGGGCGCCGCCGGCTGCTCCTACGTCATGGGGGTCCCCGGAAACGACGACATCATGCTGAGTTACCAGTCCACCTCCTATCACGACGTGGCCTACCTCCGAAAACTCCTGGGCAAAAGACCCGTCCCCGAGTTCGAGGAATGGCTCCACAAGATGGGAATCACCGACCCCGAGGGACAACTCCTCCCCCCCGGCGCCGGAAGACTCGCCCTCGAGATGAGCGTGGGCGATTACGCGGGCGTCTGAGGGAATGGGAAAACGGGAAGGGGAAAAGGGGAAGGCGGGAGAAACAGCCGCTTAGAAACAAACAATCCCCCTCCCGAAACCAACAACGGGAAAGGAAGGAGGTCCCGACCATGGGACGGCTCATGTCGGAAAAAGACAAAGACAATCCCCGGGCTTTGAGTTTCGTCACCCGGGACCCCTCGGCCGCGCTCAAAAATTTCACCGACGCCAGGATCGGCCTCGGGAGGGCCGGGGTTTCCCTTCCCCTCAAGGACTGGCTCTCCTTCAAGCTGGACCACGCGAGGGCCAGGGACGCCGTGCTCGCCCCCTTCGATCCGGAGGCCGTGAGCCGGGAGCTCTCCGAAAACGGCCTCGAAACGCTCATCCTCAAAAGCCGGGCCAAAGACAAGAAGGAGTACCTCATCCGTCCGGACCTCGGAAGACGCCTCTCCCCGGAGTCCCTCTCCCTTCTGGAAACCAAAATAAACGATTGGAACATCAAAGACCCCGACGTCCTGGTCTGCGTCTGCGACGGCCTCTCCGCCACCGCGGTCCATGCCCACGCCGTCGAGGTGGCGGTCAAATTCCTCGATCTTTTGAAGGACGGTCCCCACACCCGCGCTCCGGTCATCATGGTCACCGGGGGAAGAGTGGCGGTCGCCGACGAGGTGGCCGAAAAGTTCGGGGCCAAGGTGGTCATA
>JAITKT010000300.1 GCA_031278225.1 Deltaproteobacteria bacterium | reverse complement strand
CCGCGGCCCGCGGGCCGCGGCGGGGGCGGGGCGGGGCGGGGATGACTTTTCGGAACTTTTCCCATATAATGCGCGGACGCTCCTTTACCCTCGGGGACAATGACGGCGTTACCGCGCGGGATCTTCCGCCCGGGGGTCCGACGCCGGAAAATCATCGTGTTTTGAAGACATTATTCTCGTTTTGAGACGGAGCGCCCGATGTCAGATCCCGAAACGGATCCCGGACGCGGATCCGGGGGAGGACCTTTTGGGGAAATTCCCGGGGAAAGCCCCGGGGCGGAAGACGGTGACGTTTATGGCGACGAAAAGACTCGTGCTCCACGACCTTCCCGGGGAGACCTTCGAAAGGCTCGCGGCGGGGTCGGGGGTCACGGAATTCAACGCCCTCCCGAGGGTCGCGAACTGCGTCGGATGCTTCAAGTGCTGGTACAAGACCCCGGGGACCTGCGTCACCAAAGACAGGGCGGGCGTTTTTCCCAAGCTCCTGGCCGAACACGACGAGATTTTGATCGTGAGCAGATTGGTCTTCGGGGGTTTTTCCCCGGAGGTGAAGGCGGTCCTGGAGAGGTCCCTCCCTTTCGTGTTGCCCTTCATGTCGATCAGGGACGGGAAGACGGCGCACGAGAGAAGAAGGCGAAACGTTTTCGTTTTGAAGACCGCGTTTTACGGGGAGGGTTCCGGGGAAACGGTCTGTTTGGCCGGGAGGATGACGCTCGCCAATTCCTTCAATTTGGGGGCCGAAAGACACGAAAGCCGCTATTTTCCCGACGCCGGGACCGCCGAACTCAGGGAATTCATGGAGTCATGAGATGCGCCTCACCCTTCTGAACGGAAGCCCCAAGACGGGCGAGAGCGCGAGTTCGATTGTTTTGGAGATCGCCCTGGAAAAGCTCTCGGGTCCGGACGCGGTCGTTCAGACCGCGAAGGCGGCGGTTTCGGAAAAAGACCCCGCGAGCTTGCCGTCCTTTCCCCTCTTTCCGATTTTGGAGAGCGACGCCATCCTCGTCTCCTTTCCCCTGTATTTCGACGGCCCGCCCTCGGGACTGGTGCGGTTTTTGGAAAAACTCGCGGCGGAAGCCCGGGAAGCCCGGGGCTCCGCGCGGGGGACCGCGACGCGTCTTTACGGAATAGTCAATTGCGGTTTTCACGAGACGGACAGGTCGAACCTCGCCCTGGAAACCCTTAAGATCTTCGCGGCCTCGGCGGGATTCGTCTACGGCCGGGGATTGTCCCTCGGGGGAGGGCCCTTCATTTCCATGACGGCCAAGACCTTCCGGAGGGGAGGATTTCCCTTCGGGAAACAGCGCGAGGCCATGGACGCCCTTTTCGAGAGCGCGGGGACCCTTTCCAAGGGGCCGGACCTGGAGGGAACGGTTTCCCTCCCCAGAAGCCTTTACAACATCGGGGCGAACATCCACTGGAAGATGCTCGCCAAAAAAGAGGGGAACAAGACGAAGGACCTTTACCGTTGAGATTTCCGCCCCGGGGTTTTCCCCGGGGTTTTTCTTTTCGGGATTCCTTTTTGGTTTTCGGAGCGGACGGATTATGCCCGGGCCGCCCGGAAGGGTCCGGCGCCGAAAGACGCCGGTCAAAAAAGAGGGAAAAGGGACCGGGGACCTTTGCCGTCGCGATCGTCGCCCCCGGGGTTTTTCTTTTTTTTGTTTCAGAGCGGATGGATTATGCCCGGGCCGCTCAGAAGGGACCTTCCCCCGGTCGTCGGGGTGACCAGGATCCTCGTCCCTATCCGTTCCTTGAGGACGGGGACGTGGCTGATGACGCCTATGGTTTTTCCCTCTTTGGCGGGGAGTTCGCCCAGGGCGTCGAGGGCCATGTCCAGGGCTTCCTCGTCAAGGGTGCCGAAACCCTCGTCCAGGAAGAGGGAGTCGACCCGGACGTTTTCGCTCGCCATGAAGGAGAGGCCCAGGGCCAGGGCCAGGCTCACCATGAAGCTCTCCCCCCCGGAGAGGTTGTCGGTGGAGCGGACGGCGTTTTCCTGATGGCGGTCCTCGATGGCGAAGGTCAGGGGGGCGTTTTTGTCGGGGATCAGGCGGTAGCGGGGAAACATCTTGGCCAGCTGGACGTTGGCCTGTTCGATGAGGTGCCCGAAGGTCAGGCTTTGGGCGTAGGACCGGAACTTTTCGCCGTTCGCGGAGCCCATGAGGGCGTTCAGTTTCTCGAAACGGGAGCTCACCTTTTTTTGGCGTTCCAGGGCCTCGAGTTTGAGTGCCCGGACGTTTTTCAGCTCGTCGTTGGTTTTCAGTTTTTGGCCGAGGGCCCCCGCGGTCTCCCGGAGCTCACGGAGTTCGCGGAGGACGTTTTCGAGCTTCTCTTTCAGGGTCTCCCGATCGTCCGCGGTGAGGTTTTTGTCCTTCTCCTCTTTCAAGGCCCGGTTTTTTTCCTCCAGAAGGGAATCGAGCCTCGCGTTTTCCGCCTTGAGTTTTTCGAGGGTCCGGGAAAGTTCGTCGCGTTCGCTTTCCGATAGCCTCGCGTTTTCGAAGTCCTCTTCCGAGGCGAAGCCTTTCCCGCCGAGCTTTTCCAGGAGTTCGGCTTCTTCTTTTTCGAGAGAGGCGGAATTTTCCAGGACGGCCCTTTCGAGCTCCCGGATTTTGCTCTCGAGACTCGCGAGTTCCCGCCCCTTTTCGCCCGAGGTTTTGTCCTTGTCCGCCTTTTCCCTCTCCAGTTCGTCGATTTCGCGGCGCAGGCGGTTTTCTTCCTCGTCCGGGTCGCGGTCTCGCATGAGCTCCCTTCTTCTCGCGATCCTCGGGTCGTTTTCGAGGATGAGGGCGCGCCAGGCCCGGGATTTCTCCCCGAGTTCGCGCCTGTCCTCCTCGAGGTCCGCCCTTCCGTCTTCGACCCTGGTTTTCAAGACCTCCAGCTCTTTTTCGAGTTTCGCGAGACTCTCCAGAAGATTCGTCCGGGCCGCCTTTCTCCGGGTCAGTTCCAGGATTTTGAGGTCGAGGTCCAGGACGGCGATCTCCCCCGACTCCCCCGGGCCCGAGAAGGGCGCGAGGGCTTTTTCAAGGGCGTTCGTTTTCGCCGCGAGTTCGTTCGCGAGGGTCTTGAGGTCCTCGTCCAGGCGGGAGATTATTTCTTTCGCGAGGTCGGCCTCGTGCGTTTTTTCCAGAAGCTCCTTTTCGAGCCCGAGCGTCTTTTCTTTGGAGGCGTCCAGGACGGCTTTTATTTTTTTCGCCTTCTTTTCGATTTCCTCGTGTTCTTTGAGGATTCCGTCAAGCCTTCCGAGCTCTTCGAGCGCGTTCCCCTCTTCTTTTTCCAGAGCCTCCGGGAAAGCCGGGTCGCCCGGGTCGGGGAGCGGGAGGTCGCGGTCCCCCGTTATTTTTCTTATTTTTCGTTCGGCCTCCAGAACGTTTGCCTTCCTTTCGTCTTTCTCCGAGGCGATTCTTTTTTCCCCGGCCGAAAGTTCGGACTCCCGTTTGGTGAGTTCCAGCTTCCGGTCGCCCGTCTCTTTCAGGGTCCGTTTTTTTTCCAGGAGCTCGAGATCCTCCGTCCCGGGCTTGGGGACGTTTCCCCGGGCGTAGGGGTGGTCGAGGCTTCCGCAGAGGGGACAGGGGACGTTGTCGGCGAGCCTTTCCCTGTGACTCGCGAGGGACTCCACCTCTTTTCGGAGCTTCAGCTTTTCTTCCAGGAGGGAGACCACTTCCCCGAGGTTCTTTTCGTCCCGGACGACCCGTTCGAGTTCTTCCCGGACGAGCGCGAGCTCCGCCGCGCGGGTTTTTTCCTCTTCTTCCGATTCGACCGATTTCGCGAGATTTTTTTCGCGGTCGGAAAAAATCGCCTTGACTTCCCGAATCCGCTCCGAGGCGACGAAGACCCGCCTTTGGTTTTCCCTGTGGACGGAGACGTCAAGGCCCCCCAGGGCGGCGGCCCCGAGGGACTCCGTCTTTTTCAGCCCGGTCTCGACCAAGGCGAGTTTTTCCCTCACCTCCTCGAGATGAGTCTTTCGTTTTTCGATTTCGGTTTCGAGGTTTTCGCGAAGGCCCGATTGTTTTTCCCGCTTTTCGAGTTTCGCTCCCCGGTCTTCCGCGAGGCGAAGGACGGCGTCCTTTTCGAGGACCATTCCCCCGAGGGCGCCCGCGAGGCCCTCGTCCGCGCGGGTCCTTTCCTCTTCGAGGCGCGCGGCGAGGAGGAGTTTTTCCAGGACCGCCAAGGCCTTGACGTCCGTTTCCAAGGCTTTCCGTTTCTGCGTGAGTTTAAGGTCGAGGGAGCGGACGTTTTCGCCGTCCCCGAGGACCCGTTCCCGGTTCGCGAAGATGAGCCTGTCCAATTCCCTCGTTTCCCTGTGGATCGGGAGGGCGTCCTCGAGAAGTTTCGTTTGTTCTTCCGTTTTTTTCGCGATTTCGGCCTTGTCCGCGTCGAGCGCGGCCGTCTCCGTTCGGAGGACGGAAAGGGCGGGCAGGCTTTCGGAAAGCGTTTTCCGGTCGGTCGCGATTCTTTCCCTTTTCGCGAGGACGGCCGCGCGGATTCCCTCCGCCTCCATGGCCCGGAGGGCTCTTTCGAGTTTTCGCGTCTCGGGGGCGAATTCCAGGATTCTCGCGGCCGCGGCGGCGCGGTTCTCTTCCAGGGTTTTCGCCTCGGTCTCGAGTTTTTTCGCGTTTTCCAGCCAAAGGAGACAAGCGCTCGCCGCGTTCGACTCGTTTTCCTTTTCGGTGGCGAGGGCCTCCGCGGCCGCGAGGGAGTGTTTCGCGCTTTGTTCCTCTTCCGGGCTCAGGATCCCCAGGGAATCGATTTCCCTTCGCGTTTCCTCGAGCGCGGTCCTTTCGCGTTTGTTTCTCTCGAAGGCCTTGACGGAGAGCCTTCCGTAGATCTCCGTTCCGGTCATCTGCTCCAGAAGCGGGGAGCGGTCCTTGGGGGCGGAGTTCAAGAAAGCGTTGAAGTTCCCCTGGGCGAGCATGATGGAGCGGGAGAAGCGGTTGAAGTTCAGGCCCGTGAGTTTGGTCACGAGGTTCAGTTTGTCGGTTATCCTGTTTTCGAGGACGACCCCGGAATCGGCGTCCGCCAACTCCTGAACCGACGGCTGGAGCTCGCCGTCGGGTTTTTTTCCCTTTCTCCTCTGCCCGAAGCTCGCCCTGTAACGCTTTCCCCCCTCGACCTCGAAGGTGACCTCGGCCGAGCACTCCCCCGTTTCCCGGGACATGATTTCGTTCGCGGATTTGTTGACGTCCGAAAGCCTCGGGGTCCTGCCGGAGAGGGCGAGGCAGATGGCGTCCAAAATGGTTGTTTTGCCCGACCCCGTCTTCCCGGCTATGATGAAGAGGTTTTCCGCCCGGTAGGCCGGGTGGGTGAAATCTATCTACCATTCCCCGACGAGGGAATTGAGGTTTTTGCCCCTGACTTTGATGAATCTCATGATTCGTTCCCGTTCGCGGAAAAAACGCCCCGCGCCCCGGGTTTTTCCGGGATTTTGGAGGCCCTCCGCCTTGCCTTTCCCACCGTTTTCGCGGTCATCCCTCCTTTTTCCCCTTCCCCTTCTTTTTTCCCTTCCCCTTCTTTTTCCCCTTTCCCGGCCCTTTCCTTTTCCTTTTCCTTTTCCCTCTCCCTTTCTTCTTCTTCCTCCTCCTCGAGAGACCGGACCGTTTCCCGGAAGGCCAGGAGGAGCTCTTCCCTCTCCTCTTCCTTTACGTCGTTTTCCCCGAGGAGTTTTACGAAGACGTCTTCGACCTCGTATTCCTTTAAGGGTTTCGAGGCCGTTCCGTCCCCGCCGAAGCGGGGGTCGCGGCGGTTTTCGAGGATCGCGGAGAGAATTTCCACTTTCGAGCCCCTGACCAGTTCCTCCAATTCGCCCTTCGCGCCGCGGACCTCCCCCTCCCCGGAGCGGACGATCTCGACCCAAACGGGGACATTTTCCTTTTTCAGTTCCGTGATTCGCTTCTTCGCGGCGGCGAGGTCGCCCCTTATCCTTTCGAGCCTTTGAAAGGCGGGAATCGGGATCGCGACGATTGTCGTTTTTCCCTCCCCCAAAATTATCCCGGTCACGCTTTTTTCGGATTTGGCCTCCGCGAAGCTCATGGGGAGAGGGGCTCCGCTGTAGCGGACCGTTTCCCGGCCGGCTTTCTGGGGGCCGTGGAGGTGGCCCAGGGCCGCGTAGTCGAAGACGGAGGGGAGTTCCCGGGTGTTTATCCCGGACTCTCCCCCGACGTAGAGGTCCCTCGTCCCGTCGTCGACCCCGACCTTTCCGCCCCTCGCGAAAAGGTGCCCCATGGCGACGATGGGGATCGTCGGGTCCCCGAGGCTTTTTCTTTTCTCCTCCGCCAAGGCCGCGAGGGTCGCGAAATGTTTCAGGGTCCCTTCCCCGCGCTTCTTGTCCCTCTCTTGAACGGTCTCGCCCTCCAGGGATTCCCTCACGTGTCTGTCCTTCAAAAAGGGGACCGCGCAGACGATCAGGATCGGTTTTCCGCGGTCGTCCCTCACGATCGCGAGTTCGTCCGCGGGGTCATCCGTCGGGTCGGACACCACGGTCACCCGGAGGTTTTTCAAGAGTTCCGCCGGAGCCCCGAGGAAGGAGGCGGAGTCGTGATTTCCGGAGGTTATGACCACCCGGGGGCGTCTTTCGGAGGCCGCGATTTTGGCCAGAAAACCGTAGTAGAGCTCCTGGGCCGAAACCGGGGGGGAGTGATTGTCGAAAACGTCGCCCGAGACCAGGAGAACGTCCGCGTTTTCCGCTTCGACGGTTTCGGCGAGCCAGTCGAGGAAAAGTTCGTGTTCCGCGGCCCGGCTTTTCGTCTTTTGAAGGGTTCTTCCGAGGTGCCAGTCCGAGGTGTGAAGGAGGCGCAGGGGACGCCCCGTCAGGTGGGGGGACATCCCCTCGAAAAGAAGGGTTTTTTGGCGGGGACCCGTTTCGGGGTCCGTTTCGGGGTCGTTTTCGGGGGCGGGACGGGATTCGGGGGCGGGTTCGGAATCGTCGAAATCAAGGGGCATGGGTTTTCCTTTTCGGGACCGCGGGCGTTTTCGGATAATTCGGGGGGAAGGGTCCCGGGCGGCGGGAAACGAACGGAAACGCCGTTTTCGAAGTCGCGGGGTCGCGGTCGATCATATCACGGAGGCGAATCCGAGGCGAGGAGCGGGGAAAGCCGAAGGAAACCTTCCGGTTTCGGGGGGACGGGAAAGACGGGGCGACGTCGCGCGCGGGAACCCGACAATCGGGAAGGCTTCCCGGAAAGGGAGCGTTTTCGCGCGCGAACGGGCCGGTCGTTCCCGAAAGATTCCGGGGCTCAACGGGTCCGATCGCGGGGAAACGGGGCGCCCGCGCCGCGCGTCCGGCCCCCGAAACGCGTCCGAACTTGACGGGAGGCCGAAAAGCGGCCAAAATAACTTGTTTTCGGAAAGTTCGGGACGAATTGTCCGGCCTTGACGGGTCGCGCGACCGGTTTGGCGACGAGTCGCGCGGTCGTTTTCGGGCCGATCGCGGCCGATCGCGGCCCGCCGCGGGGGCTTTCCGCCGCGAAGGCGGCGGCTCCGGGGAAACCCGGGGCCGTTCGGGGCGGAGTTGAAATTCGTCCCGGGCGGGCGGTCCGGAAGAAACGCTGACGGGCGCGCGTTTTTCTTTTGGCGCCCCCGATCAAACGACGCGTCGCCGAAAAGCTTCGTTCGGGAGGATTTCGATGTTCGGGAAAGTGATCGCGGGCCTTAAGGAATTCTTGGGATTAAGCGAAAAAGACGTTTTCAGGAAGAATCCCGACGCTCCCAAAATCGCGAAGGAGCAGAAAGGGGCCCTGGCTCTTTGTCTCATTGACGGCGAAAACATCGGCGCGTACACGGACAGTTTGACGACCGGGTTGCCGAGGCAGGTGGTGATGAGGATCTTGAACCAGGGAGGCTGCGGCACCAACTGGAAAGACGCGATGGAACAAATCGAATGGCTCTTGAAAGTCGGCATGCGCGTGACCTTTGACGCCGCGGTGCCTTTCATGACGGTGCGGGACGAATCCGAAAGAAACGGACGGATCGATAAGACCTTAAACGAGTTGTGGAAAGACAAAAAATTCGCGAGCGAGACCGCCAGGAACAAGAAATTCCTGGAGGAATCGGAAAGAATGAAGATGCTGGCGCGTAACGTCATCCAATGCGAGGCCGCGCTCGGCGACAACCGTTTCGCTCCCTTTGACGAAAAGAACGTCAAAGGGGGAATTCTCGCGTGGGACATGAACTGGCTCGTTCTCTTCGCGAGACTGTACCGAGACGTCGGATTCTTTGACGAAAACAAAGCGTGGGACGTCATCATGCACGCGTACGAGACGGCGAAGGAAAAATTCGAAGATTGGCGCGAAGTGTCCGTTTCTTATCTGATCGGTCGCGGAGCGCTGAACGGCAGCAATCCGTCGATTAAGAAGATGTACGGAATCGCCAAAATGGCGTTCAAGGACGCCGACAGTCCGTGGAAAAACATATCGTTCAAATGAGCGGCGGCGATGTCGCGTTTGAACCCCCGCCGGGCGTTTTCGTTAATCCCGTCCGAAAAGCCAATCCCGAAGCCCGCGCCTTTCTCGGACGCGGAGCCGGGTTCGCGACGTCGGTTTCGCGGCGGCGGAAAACAAGGGAAGACGGAGAACGCGTCCCCGGTTTTTTTAAAAGCCTCGCGAGTTCGCGGAAACGTCATGGAGCGACCGGCGCGGAAAACGGGCCGCGGCCGGCCGCCGCCCGGAATGTCTCGAACCCGCTCCCCGGGTCCGTTTCCGGTTCGCGTTTCCCCGTCCTTTCCGCCAATGGCGTCCGTCGGACGTTCGGTGTCATGCCCACTCGAAGGTTTGAGGAGACGCGCCCGTCTCGAAGTGGCACTTCACGATTCCCAGGTTCGTTCGCGAAAAGGCGCCGCCCAATGATTCCGCCCTGACCCGACCGTCGCCCGTCAAAGTGAACAAGAACTTTTGCCCGTTGTTGGCCGTTGGCGCGAGTCTCGCGGCTTTGACGCCTTCGATGAACCAGTCGGGAGCCTCGCCGCCGTCCCGGATCGCGTAGAGCTTCTCCAATGGCTTGGACGAGCGGGCTTTGGCCTCCGTCGCGGGAAGGCCCATCGCCACGACCATCAGGAGCTTCTCGTCGGGCGCGATGACGATGAGGTCTTTTTTCGAGCCCATCGAAAACCAGCACGACGCGATTCCGAGTTGGGTCGCCCTCAACACGACTTTCTCGCCCCAGTACCCGCCGAGCTCCGCGAGATTCCCGTCGTTTTTGCCGACGATGGCCAAATAGTTTCGGGCGTTCTTCAGGATGAGACTCCGCAGTCCGGACATGCCTTTTTTGTCGTTGAGGATGAGTTGCATGCGCAGTCCGCTTTTCCCGTTGCATTCCTCAACGAACGACTTCAGCTCTGAGGCGACATTAGGATCGATTGGCCGGTCGGTGTACTTTCTTATCGAACGGCGTTTCCGGATTGCCTGTTTCAAGTCCATGTCATTTGTTTCCGTCATCGGGCGCTCTCTCCGCGGTCGCGAATTTCATCATGATTTCCGTTTTTTCTTTTTCGGTTTCGGCGTCGACGTCGCGGCGGGTTCAAACGCGGCGACGCCACTTCGCCCCGTCACGCGGAAACACCCTTCCCGCGTTCGTCGTCGGCGCGTCGGGACGGGACGATGGTTTCTCTCCGCGCGCGCCGCGACAACCGCGCGTCCTCAATCGGCGCGGCCATCGCTTCCATGGCAAACGCGACGGTCTTTGTTTTTCGTCAGCGCCGGGCCGAGCCGTTCGGCGACGGCTCCCGCGGACAGCGCCTCGCGGCCGTCTTTCGCGAACAATTACGGCGAGACCCGCGGGATTCTTTCTTTTATTCGCGTCGCGTTTCCAATCGGCAAACGACCGTTCGCCGACCATTATGCTAAACGCCCGTTCGCTTGTCAAGGCGGATTTCGAATAATCGGGGCCAATCTTTTCCTTTACTTTCCATTCGCGACCGATGAATAAACGAACCGCCCGGCGGCAAACGAAACGCCCCCGCGCGCCCGACGCGTTTGTCGCCGGAAACCCGTTAAAGCCTCGTCATGGTCGCGTTCTTCTTCTTTTCCGTCGCGGTTCGCGCGGGCGGCTTCGGAATCGGTCCGATGGCGGTCGCGGCCGGAACCCCGGTCGCCCCCGCGGCGGACGCGACGCTCGCCGGCGAGTAC
>JAITKT010000191.1 GCA_031278225.1 Deltaproteobacteria bacterium | reverse complement strand
GACAAATCAAAACGCGGGCGTCGCTTTCGTCCGCGGCTTCTCCCCGAGCGTATGAACCGAACGCTCGCGACGCTTTCAAGTCATGCTTCGTCGGGGCGGGTTCGACAAGCGCTTTCATTTGTTCCGAAGCGTGTTTTTTAAACAAACCCGACCCGCCCCCGCGCGGGAAAAAATCGGAAACCCGCGGATCAACGGGCGAAACGATTGTCGCGACAACTTGATTTCCCAAGGCGGGATGGCGCGGCCCGGGGATCGGGTCAAGGGTCGAGGCTCGGGACAAACGCGCGAGGTCGGTCGAATTTCGGGATAAAATTTTCGGAAAGGAGCCGAATCTTTAAGAGTCCCTTTTCACCACGTAGTCGCAAAGGGTCATGAGGTCCCGTTTGGCGTCGGTGTCCGGGAGATCCGAGAGGGCTTCTTTGGCCTTGTCCGCGAAGTCCTTCGCGAAGGCGAGGGATTTTTTGGTCCCTTCGGCCTTTCCGACCAGCGACAATATCTCTTCCTTTTTCCCGGGCGCCAAGGTTTCGCGGACGTCGGCGATGGCCCGCGTCAAGCGATCCCGGTCCCCGGGGTCGAGGTCCCTCAACGCGAGGATCAGGGGGAGCGTTATTCTCCCCTCCGAGAGGTCTTTCAACACGGGTTTTCCCAGGACATCGGGATCGGCCTCGTAATCCAGGACGTCGTCCACCACCTGAAAGGCCAGCCCGAAGTTAAGGGCGAAGGAGTCTATGTCTTTCTTTTGTTTTTCGTCGGCTTCCCCGAAGAGCGCCCCGGCCGAGGCGGCGGCGCGGAGGAGGGTCGCGGTCTTGAGTTCTATGGTGACGAGGTAGTCCTCCGCGGTGAGGGTCGCGTCCCCCTTGGCCTTGAGCTGAAGGAGTTCCCCGGTGGCGAGGTCCTCGATGATCCCCACGAGGATCCTCACGAAATCCAGGTTTTCCGTTTCCATCGCCGCGGTCGCGGCCCTCGCCAAAAGATAGTCGCCGGCGAGGATGGCCTCCCTCATGCCGTAAACCGCGTGGGCGGCCTTTCTCCCCCTCCTCGTGTCGGAGTCGTCGACTATGTCGTCGTGGAGAAGGGAGGCCATGTGGATGAGCTCGAAGACGATGGCCCGTCGGAATTGTTTGGCGTCCAATTTTTTTCCGAGCGAGGCGTAAGAAAGAAGATAGATGATTGGCCTCAGTCTTTTCCCGCCCCCGCGGAAATTGTAGAGACCCACCTCCCTCAAAAGGCCGGAGTCGCCGGCTCTTCCTTTGGTCGCGCGGGTTTTTCCGTCCCCGGAAAGTTCCTTTTCGATCTCTTCGTTAATCCCCGCCACGAGGGGTACGAGTCTCGCGAGGTCTTTCGGGGGGCTTTTCGCCGGGACCCCGGACGCCTTGACGTTTCCGCCGCGCGCGCCTTCGCCGGCGTCGCCGCCCGGGACGAAGGGTTCGGGGACCCCGCCGGGGTTATGGGATTTGTCTTCTTTCACTTGGGATGTCTTCGCGAGAGGGTCGCGACCATGTCGTGCCCCCGGGCCTTTCTTATTTTGGCTTTGACGATCTTCCCGGCCTCGGGTCTTTCGCCGTCGAACCACGTGATTCCGTCCACTTCCGGGGCCTGGGCCGGGGTTCTTCCGAAAAACAACAGATTGGACTCTTCCGAGGGTCCCTCGACCAAAACGTCCAAAACCTTTCCGATCGAGAGGGAATTCACCTTTTGGGTCTGTTCCAGCTGAATCCTCAGAAGTTTTTCGAAACGCCGTTTGGAGGAGCGGGGAGGCACCCTGTCGGGCAAGAGGCTTGCCCGGGCCCCCTCCTCGGGACTGAACTCGAAGAAGGCCGCGTGGTTGAGGCCGGCTTCCCCAAGGAAACGGCAGAGCTCGCCGAAGTCTTCCCGGGTCTCCCCCGGAAAGCCCGTCATGAAGGTGCCCCTGAGGGAAACCTCCGGCCAAACGTTTCGGAGCGCTTCGACGGTTTTCATGGGATGCGCGGGTTTTCTCCCCATGAGCTCCAAAACCCGGGGCGAGGCGTGCTGAAAGGGGATGTCGAGATAGGGGAGCACCTTGGGGATCCCCTTGATCTCCCGGATCGTCTCCCCGTCGACGGTGTCGGGGTGGACGTACATGAGTCTCATCCAGGAGAGCCCCGGCGTTTCGCTCAACTTTTCCAAAAGGCCCGCGATGTTTTTACCCCCCGCCCGGTAGGACAAGAGGTCCTGGGCTATGAGGTTCAGTTCCAGGGCCCCGTTCCGGGCCATCAGGGCGGCCTCGGCGACGAGGTCTTCCGGGTCCCTCGAGACCAGGGGGCCCCTTATTTCCGGGATCACGCAGAAAGAACAGGTTCTCGAGCAACCGTCGGAGATCTTCAGGTAGCCCCAGGGGCGGTCGGGGGCCGAGAGTACCCGGGGGAGGTCCTCGAAGAGCCGCGAGCCCCGGCCGGTCTTTCCGATGTCCATCACGGGAAAGCCCGCCGAATCCAGGGACGAAGCGTCGCGATTCTCCCTTTCCGGCCTTCTTTCGGGGAAGAGTTTTTCCAAAGTTCCCTCCAGGAGGTCGTAGCCCCCGTAGGGCAAAAAGGCGTCCGCGACGTTCGAAAAGGTTTTCCCCAAATCGGGGCGGCGGGCCGGGAGGCATCCCAAGACCACGAGCTTTCCCCCGTTGGCGCTCGTCGCGGCCCCGAGGGAGAGGATGTTTTCCCTCGCCTCCTCCTCGGCCTCCCTTATGAAGGCGCAGGTGTTCAAAAGCACGAGGTCCGCCTCCCCGGGGTCGGACGCGTATTCCGCCCCCAGGACGGACATGGCTTTGGGGAGGATCCTCTCGGAATCGACCATGTTTTTGGGACATCCCAGGGAGACCATGTGGACCTTCAGGGGGGAACCGGTCACGTGAGCGGCGCGGGAAAAAGACCCGGAAAGGTTTTCCGAAAGTTTCGGCGCCCCGTTCGGGGAAGGGGTTCCTGGAAGTCCCGCTTCCGTCGTTTTCGCCGCGTCGGCTTCGCCGGGGGCGCGGGCGAAATCCGCGGCCTCCGCGCCGGTCGCGAGGCTTTCGGGGCCAGGGGCTTTCCCCTCCGCGCCTCTCTCCTCCGCGTTTTTCCCCGCCGCTTTTTCGGCGGGGGGGAAGAGAGCCAGTTCTTCCGGGGCGAGGGTCAGCGTCTCTTTCTTTCCGGTGCCTTTCCCTTTCCCGTCCTTCGGGATTTCCGGGGTCCTCTTGGCCTTTTGCCAAAGGAGCTCCAAGAGGTCGGGGTCGATTTCGTCGAAGGCCAGTCCCAGGGATTTGGCGGTGTTTTCCATGAGGTCGACCCTTCTTTGAAACTCGCGGTTATGGTTCCTGAGGGACTCCTCGGCGTTCAGGCCCAAGAGTCTCGCCATGGACGCGAGGGTCGAGAGGGTGTCGCCAATCTCTTCGGAAACCCGCTTCGGGTCCATTTCCTCGCCCTTGGAGAGTTCGAGGTCCAGTTCCCCCAACTCTTCCGCGAGTTTCGCCCGGGCTTCGGCGTGATTCTTGAAGTCGAAACCGGCCCTTCCGGCCTTGTCCCCCAGTTTGTGGGCCCTGAAGAGGGCCGGGAGGGCGGCGGGCACGCTTTCCAGAAGGTTTTTGTCCCGGTTTCGTTTTCTTTTCGAGGCGGACCAGTCGGCCAAAACCTCCTCGGCCGTGTCGAGTTTTTTCCCGCTTTCGAAGACGTGGGGGTGCCGGAAGACCATCTTGTCCACCGCGGCGTCGACAATCTCCTTGAGTCCGAAGGAAAAGGGGGACCTCGAAAGGAGTTTTCCCAAAAAAAACATGAGAAAGGTGAGATCGCCCGCTTCTTCCCGGATCTTTTCCGGGTCTTCCTCCAAGAGGGCTTCCCGGAGCTCGTGACTCTCCTCCAGGATGTCCCCCGCGATGCTTTTGGGGGTTTGTTTCAGGTCCCAGGGGCAGCCGAGTTCCGGGTGCAGGAGTCCCGCGAGGAGGATCTCCAGTCTCGCGAGGCTCCCCGCGAGGTCGGGGCTCGGGCCCGGCGGCGGCGTCGCGGGGGGCGTCGTCCGGGGCTTCGCGGGGGGCGTCGTTTGGGGCGCGGGGGCGCCCCGGTTTCGTTGGTCTTTGTCGTTCATGAATGAAGGCGGTTCGGTTTGAAAAAAGGACGGACGGAAACGCCCGGTCCGCCCCTCGAAAAAAAAGGCTCGTTTAAGCGGAATCCCATGATGAACCCGATGATGATCCCGATGGTGATCCCGATGATGACCCCCGATGATCACCCGGCGGCCGCCCCGGGGTCTTGATCCCCGTCAACCTTCCCGGGGGGTGTCGGGTTGGGGCCAGGGTGGCGAGCCGGGGGGCGGGGCGGAGAAGAGGTGGGGATGGTCTTTCACGAATCCGGTCAGGGTGTCCCGATCCAGGGCCTCGGGTTTCAAATCCTCCAGCTTTTCCATCCAGGCCGGAAGGATGTCCATGGGATGCTCCCTCTTTATGGTCATGAGGCTCGGGTAATCCGAGGGAGGGGTGAGCCCCAGGGCCCGGCCGGGGGTCGCGGCCGGTCTCGCGGGATTTCTCGGGAGGGTTCCGGCGAGGGATCCCCTCACCTCGCCCTGTCTTTCGCCTATGTAGCCTTCCAGTTTCGAGGGAAGGAAGGACTTCAGCTCCTCCACGAGGGGTTTGGCGTGGGACCAGGCCATGGACTTTTCGAAAAAAGAGTCCGAGGTGAAGAGAAAGGCCGTGACCGCCGTCAGGAGTATCACGGAAAGGGCGGCGCCTTTCAGGAGTCCCAAAACGCCCCCGAAGATCGAACTCACGACGGGGGTCAGGGTCAGTTTCACGATCTTGTCCACGAAGACGGAAACGAGGCCCACGAGGAAGTATACGACGAGATAGATTATGACGAAGCTCAAAACCCCCCTGTAGGAGGCCTTGTCCGTCACGGGGGTGAGGTGTTCGGCCCCGGTCTGCCACCAGGTCGCGGCCACCCAGAAGGCGACGAACAAACCCAAGATCCCCACGATTTCTTTGACGAGGCCCCTGAAGAGACCCCGAAGCAGAAAATAGGAGAGCACAACCGTCAAGGCGATGTCCAAGGCGTTCATGGAAAAATCCGGAAAAAACTTTTTTATCGAATTGTTTGTGTGACGCGCGGCCAAACTCGGGGGAAGCGAAAAAAAAAAAAAAAAAAAACGAGGGGGCGGGGCTAAAAAAAGCCGTCCTTTTCGACCCGGAGGCCTTCGGGGACGTCCTCCCCCTCGCTCTCGAGGGCCTCCCGGAAGTCTTTGATCGCGGCCTCGGCGCAGGCCTCCTCGAAGGGATTTTTGGCGAGGAGCGAGGTTTTGCCCGAAAGGAGTTCCCGGGAGTAGAGGTCCCTTTGTTTTCCCAGGACCTTCAGGACCCGGAGGGAGCCCTTTTCCGGGTCCTCCAGGGCCGCCAGGACCTCTTCTTTGGTGACGGGAGCGTCGGGGGAAGCCGCGGGAGCCTTCGCGGGAGGGGGGACGGGGGAAAAGGGGGACCCGATTCCCGGTCCGGAAACGAGTCCCGCCGCGGGAGCCGCCGCCGGTTCGGGGACGGCGCCCGCCCTGAAGAGGGTCAGGTCGTCCGGGACTTCCTCCCCGAAGCTCAGGAGGTTTTCCCTGTGGTCGAGGATGGCCTGTTCCGCGGCCACCTCTTCCAAGGGGGTGCGGACGATCAGGCGTTTCCCGCCCGCCGCGAGTTCCCGGGAATAGGCGTCCCGGAGTTTTCCCAGGGCCTTCAAAACCCTCAAAGATCCCTTCTCCGGATCTTTCATGGCGGCCAGGGCTTCCTCCCGGGTTATGTCGTCTCGCGGGTCGGTCATGATGAGGCGTCCTTTCCCTTTTCTTACGCGCGTTTTTCCCCTCTTCGTTTTTTTTCGTTTCGGGGAGGCGCGGGTTCGGGGCCGGCAAAAAAAACGCCCCTTTTCGGCCGCGGCCGGCGAGGGACGCGAGGCCAAAGGAAGGGGAACGGGTCGGCGGAGGGACCCCTCGGCCCCGCGTTCGAAAAGAGGGCTTTTCGGCGTGTCGATCGGGGGATTATAGCACGGCCGGGGGGGCGGGGTCGACAGCCGGTTTTGTTTTTTTTCCGGGTTTTCTTTGGTTTTCCCACGTTTTCCGGCGTTTCCCTTGGGCGTTCCCCCCGGGAAAGGCGGGGGACCCGGCG
>JAITKT010000165.1 GCA_031278225.1 Deltaproteobacteria bacterium | reverse complement strand
CAGGCGGGTCCCGTTCCGTCAAAACGATTTTTGTCAAACTATTTGTTTCCCGGTTCGGGGAGCCCCGGGGAGATTCGAATTTGACTTTTCCGCGCTTTTGGAATAGCTTGTCATTTGCGGGCCGGAAGAGCGGAATCGGGTGATTTCCGAACCTTTCCGGTTCGATTCCGATCGGTTCGGGTCGATTCCGGACCCGCGATTTTCGATTCCCCGGGGAAAGACGCGAGAAAAGATCGGACGGGGAGAATGAGACGAAGAGAATGAGACGAGGAGAATGAATTGTCCCGCGTGACTTTCAATCTGACGGGTTTGAGCTGCGCCGCCTGCGCCGCGCGCGTCGAAAAAGCGGTGGGTGTTTTGCCGGGTGTCGGGGGCGCGAACGTGAACCTCCTGAAAAGCACCCTGAGCCTGGACTCCGACCCGACGCTCACCCCGGAGGCGGTCATAAACGCCGTGGAGAAGGCGGGATACGGGGCGACCCTCGCGGTCGGAGCGAAGGCCAAGGCCGGCGCCCCGCGAAACGACCCGGGGGACGTCTTCGCGAAGGAAGCCCAAAGCATGCTCTTCCGGCTGAAGGTTTCAATCGCGTTCGCGGCTCCCCTCTTCTATCTCTCCATGGGACACATGTTCGGGTGGCCCCTTCCGGGATTCTTCCTTGACGACCGGGGACTTTTGCCACTGGCCTTCACCCAGTTTCTGCTTCTGATTCCCGTGGTGGGGGTGAATCACAAGTACTTCCGGAACGGTTTCCGAAACCTCGCCAAAAGGTCCCCCGACATGGACTCCCTGATAGCCGTGGGAGCGGGGGCCGCGGCCCTTTACGGTCTCGTCGTTTTGTACCGGATGATGTTTCTTTCCGGGGCGAATGACGCGCACGCGCTCCACGCCGCCGCCATGAACCTCTACTTCGAGTCCGGGGCGACCATTCTCGCTTTGGTCACGGTGGGGAAGTATCTCGAGACCCGGGCCAAGGAAAAGACCGGGTCCGCCATAAGGAGCCTTTTGGCCCTCGCCCCCAAGACGGCGACGATTTCAAAGGACGGCGAAGAAACGACGGTCCCCGCGGAAGACCTCGCGGTGGGGGACATCCTGGTCCTGAAGACCGGAGAGGTCCTGGCCGCCGACGGGGTGGTGGTTTCCGGGGAAGGGGCCATGGACGAGTCCCCGCTCACCGGGGAAAGCCTCCCCGTCGACAAGGAGCCCGGCTCCAAGGTCACGGGGGCCTGTTCCCTCTCCTCGGGGCATCTCAGGATTAAGCTCACCGGGGTCGGGGAGGACACGGCCCTCGCGAAAATCATAAGACTGGTCGACGAGGCCACCTCCACCAAGGCCCCCATCGCGAGACTCGCGGACAGGATCAGCGGGGTCTTCGTGCCCTTCGTGATATTCGTCGCCCTGGCCTCCTTCGCGATCTGGCTCCTCCTGGGTCAAAGCCTCTCCTTTTCGCTTTCGATCATGATTTCGGTCCTGGTCATATCGTGCCCCTGCGCCCTGGGGCTCGCCACCCCCACCGCCATAATGGTCGGATCCGGGGTGGGGGCGAGACTCGGACTTCTCTTCAAGTCCGCCGCCTCCCTGGAAAGAACTTCCCTGGTTAAGGTCATGGCCCTGGACAAGACGGGGACCATCACCCTCGGGAAACCCGAGCTCAAAAAGATCTTGACCCTCGGGGGCCTTGACGAGGACGAGTTTCTCTCGACGGTTTATTCCGTGGAATCCTATTCCGAGCACCCCCTGGCCGGGGCCGTGGCCCGGGAAGCCGAGCGCCGGAAACTGAAGGCGAGGGAGGTTTCCTCCTTCAAACAACTCCCGGGTCAGGGTTTGAGCGGAACAATCGACGGAACGACTTACCTCGTGGGAAACCGGAGGATTCTCTCCGACCTCGCGGGCGCCGCGGCTGGCGATCGGGCGGAACGCGACGAAGACGTCCGCTCCCTCTTGGAAGAGTCCGAAAGACTCTCGAACGCCGGCCTAACCACCCTCTTTCTCCTGAAGACGGGGGAAGGGGACGACAAGGCCGAACTTTCGGGGCTCCTCGCACTCGGCGACACCCTCAAGGACGACGCCGTCGCCGCGGTGGAGGTCCTGGGGAAACTCGGGATCGAACCCGTGATGCTCACGGGAGACGACCCCCGCGCGGCGGAGGCGGTGGCGGCGGAAGCCGGAATCCGGAAGGTGGTCGCGGGGGTCCGTCCGGAAGACAAGGAAAAGGTCCTTAAGGACCTCGGACAGTCGAACACCGTCACGGCCATGGTGGGGGACGGCGTGAACGACGCCCCGGCCCTCGCGAGGGCGGACGTGGGAATCGCGATAGGGGCCGGGACCGAGGTGGCGGTGGAGGCCGGGGACGTGGTCCTCATGAAAAACGAACTCATGGGCGCGCCGCTTTCCGTGATGCTCTCCAAAAAAGTCATGCGAAACATCCGCCAGAACCTCTTCTGGGCCTTCGGCTACAACGTCCTGGGGATTCCCATAGCCGCGGGCGTTTTTCACGGGCCCTTCGGCCTCACCCTGAATCCCATGATTGCCGCCCTCGCCATGAGCCTAAGCTCCGTGTGCGTGGTTTCCAACGCCCTGAGACTGAGGTTCTTCGACCCGGACGCGGAGCTCGCGAAAATCGGACACTTGAGGGGCCCCGCCCCGAAAACCGAAGAAAAAACCCTTTCCGGGGACTCCCCGAAAAGCGAATCGAAAACCCATGACCCACCGGAGGAAAAAGACATGGAAATCAAACTCAAAGTGGACGGAATGACCTGCGGGCACTGCTCCGCCAGGGTGGAAAAGGCACTGGGGGAAGTCCCCGGCGTGAAGACGGCGAAAGTGGATCTGAAAGCCGGAACCGCTTCCGTCACGACCGCGGGGGAAGTGAGCCCGGAAACCCTGACCAAAAAAGTGACCGACGCGGGCTACGAGGCGAGCGTGCTTTAGGCCCGAACCCGCCCCGGGGCCCGCGCGCCTCCCCCCGAAAAAATTCGGAAATGCCCGCGCCCCTTGGGAAAACCAAACCAAGGCGAAAGGCCCGGGGACGCCCGGGACATCGACATCGATGTCCGCCGCGCCCCGGGCCTTTCGTCGTTTCCGCGATCCCCCTTTTTTTCGCCCCGGGGCGGCGGAGATTGTTTTCGGGGCCCGCGGGCGCGAACCCGCGGCGTTTTTTTTTTTTTTT
>JAITKT010000151.1 GCA_031278225.1 Deltaproteobacteria bacterium | reverse complement strand
GGGGTCAGGGCCCCTTCGGCGAGGAGCCTCCTGAGAAGGTTGTGAATTCTGAAGGCCACGAAAAAGGCGTCGGCGACGGGTCCCGCCCCGAAGTAAAAGGCGGTCACCTGGTCCCTCAGGAGCCCGGCGATTCTGGAAAACAAGGTCCCCGCCCCCACCGCGGAGGCGTTCCGGACGATGTCCCCCGAAGGGCCGCTTTCCTTTGGTTTCTCTATTGACAAAAGGCTCTCTCTTTAGTATTTTATCTCACTGTCTTTCTCGCGGGCGACCGCCGAACGACGTCCCGAAATCCGGCGACAGCCGACAGTTTATAACAAAGGAGTTGCTTTTGGCCAATCATAAATCGGCCCTGAAGAGAAATCGTCAAAGCTTGAAACGCAGGGCCCTGAACAACATCAACAAGACCAAGGCCAACAACGCGGTCAAGAAAGTTCGCGTCGCGATCACCAAGACCGCTGAAGAAGCCGCGCAAAGCCTCAAAAACGCCATGACCATCCTCCACAGGGCCGTCACGAAGGGCACCCTTCACAAGAACACGGCCGCCCGCCGCATAAGCCGCCTCTCCCGCGCCGTGCACAAGGCGCACGGGGATCAGACGCGGCCCCCGGCGGAAGCCCCCAAGGAGTGAGGTTTCGCCGGCCCTTTTTCCGCCGGCGTTTTCCAAGTCCGACGACAATCCGCCCCGGGGCCGGATTGCGTCTTTTTTTCGTTTCCGCCAAGGCCAAAAACAGCGGTTTTTCGGCCTTTTTTTCATGACTCGGAGGCCTCTTCCCCATGCCCAAAATAAGTTTGGCCTTGATTCGGGGCGGAAAATCCGCGGAACGGGAAGTTTCCCTCGCGTCGGGGAGGGAGGTTTTGCTTCATCTGGACCCCAAACGCTATGACGTTCGGGTCTACGACCCCCTGACCGACCTCGCCAAACTCGTTTCCGACGCCCCGGGGATCGACGTCGCCTTCCCGGTCCTGCACGGCCTCTACGGGGAGGACGGATCCCTCCAGGGCTTCCTGACCCTCCTGGGCATACCCTTCGTGGGAAGCGGAATTCTCGCCTCGGCCCGGGCCATGGACAAAAACGTCGCGAAGAGAATCTTCCGCGCGGCCGATCTTCCCGTCGCGAAAGACGTCGTTTTCCGCCGCGGCGACGACGAGGATTGCGTCGAAAGGTCGCTTTCCGTCTTGGATTTGCCGGTCGTCGTCAAACCCTCGAATCAAGGGTCGTCGTTCGGCTTGAGCGTCGCGAAAACCCGCGGGGAACTGGAAAGCGCCCTCGCCAAGGCCCGGGCCTATTCGGGCGACCTGATGGTCGAGGAGTATCTGAAAGGAAGGGAATTCACGGTCGCGGTCATCGGAAACAACGACCCCGAGGCGCTTCCGCCGATAGAGATCATCCCCGGGGAAGGTCACGGGTTTTTCGACTACGGGGCCAAATACGAGCCCGGCGAGTGCCGGGAGCTGTGTCCCGCGGACCTTCCCCCGGAGGAAACCGAACTCGTGAAGGACTTGGCCTTGAAGGCCCACGAGGCCATGGGCTGCAGAGGGCTTTCCAGAACGGACTTCATCCTGTCGGACGGGGTTTTCCGCCTTCTCGAGTTGAACACCCTTCCGGGCATGACCTCCGGGAGTCTCATCCCCAAGGCCGCGAAAGCCCGGGGTCTTTCCTTTCCCGCCCTTCTGGACAGGCTGATCGAACTGGCCTTGGAAAAAGATTGGAAACTTCCGAATAATCCCGGAAATTTTTAAAATCACCGACGGGGTCCGGAGCGGCCCGCGGGTTTTCCCGCGCGCGGCCCCGGGCCCCATGTTTTTTTCCGCCCGCCAATCACCGGCGCCGCCGCGAAAACGAGGGCGAAAACCGCGCCCGCGATTATCCCCGTTTTCGCCGAACCCAAGGCGGCCGACGCCAAGCCCACCGCGGCGGGTCCCGCGGCGCAACCGACGTTTCCCGCCAAAACCAAAGCCGCGAACATCGGCGCCCCGCCCCCGGGGAAATTTTTGGCCGCCAACCCCAAGGTTCCCGGCCACAGAATCCCGGCGAAAAGACCGATGAGACCGCAGCCCAAAAAGGACAAGGTCCGGAGCGGGGCGAAGGCCGCGAGCCCGTAAGCCGCCGCCGCGGCCAAAGCGCTCCTCGAAAGACATTTCCCGAGGTCCGATTCTTTTCCGCGACGGGAATGCAGGTATCTCGAAACTCCCATGAGCGCGGCGAAGAAAGAGGGACCGGCGACGTCGCCCAGGGCTTTTCGGACGCCCAGGCCTTTTTCCGCGAAAAGGGACGCCCATTGCGCCATGGATTGCTCGGCGGCCCCGGCGCAAAACATTAAAAGCAAAAAGAGGGGAAAAGATTTTTCGCGTATTGTCGCGGCGAATCCCGCGGGCGTTTCCGAAACCCGCGGTGAAATCGGAGCCGCGGCGAAAATGACGCATCCGAGAAGGGGAACGACGGACCACGAAAGCGCCGCCGTTTTCCAACTCCCCGCTCCGAAAAACGCGAAAAAAGTCGTCGTCCCCAAGGCCACCGCCGCGAAACCCCAGCAGTAGAAAGAATAAATCGAGCTTCTCTCCAAAGCCGCCCGGTCACCGGAAACAGCTTCGACGATCGGATTCGCGAGGACGTTTATCGCGCCCGCTCCCAAACCGCAGAGGGCAATCGCGGCCGAAATCCCCGCCGGGGGAGAGAGGAAACGGGACGGAAAAAACGCCAAGGCCGCGAGTCCGGCGAAAACGATAAAATGCGCCCCGGACATGGAAGCCCGAAGTCCGAAGAGGCGGGCGGGGACGTTCGCGAGAAGGGCGCCCGCGGTTTGCGTCAGGAAATTCAAAGACGCGAGAAAGGCCGCGGAACCGACGGACAGGGAAAATTCCGATTGAAAGGTCGAGAACAAAAGCGGCGGAAAATTGTTGACCGCGGCCGAGGTGACCATTCCGACGCGGCAGCCGTTTTTGGCGAGTCTTCCTGCCGCTGCCGACATCGGACCCGTCATCGAATTCCCGACCGGGCCGCGTCCCGTTCCCCCAACCACCCCCGCGCGAGCTCCAGGGACGGAGCGTATCGGTCCTCGAAACGTTTTTCGATTTCGAGAATTATGGTCCCCTCGTAACCGGAAAGGGCCGCGAGCACGTCTCGCGCGGGTATTCTTCCCCAGCCGAGCGGAAGGTGCAAATCCGCCGCCCCGCAGGCCAAGCGGTGATTGTAATCGCGATTTTCCATGGGAAGCGGGATTCCGCAATTGTCGTGGAGGTGGAGATGTCCCAGACGGGGAAGAACGGTCGCGACGGCCCGAAGGAGTTCGTCCGCGTCACCCTTCGCGCGAAGGAAATAATGACCGACGTCGAAGGTGAGTTTGAAATTGGGCATGCCCACCGCTTCGCAAAATCTGACCATCGATTCCGCGTCGATTCCGGACGAATAAACGTCGTTCCCGTAGAAGGGACCGTTTTCCATGCAGATCAGCACGTCTTCGGCCGTCCCCGCGAGTCTCCGCATGAGCCGCGCTTCCCGTTCGAAAAGTTCGTCCGTTGGCGCCGTCGGTCCGGCGCGGCCGTTTCGGGTTTCGACCACCCCCGCGTGATACACGATTAAATCGATTCCGGCCATCTTCGCGAATTCGAGGCCCGAGACGAAAACGGCCTCGTTCACGGCTTCCGCCCCCGGCTCCAAAAGATTCATCTCGTACGGCAAATGCAGGGTGTAGCGCAAATCGAACCCGGACATGATCTCCATGACGGTTTTGGCGCGCCCGGCCATGACCTTTCCGCCGATCGCGACGTCCAGGCCGTGCGACACCAATTCCGCGCAATCGGCCCCGGCGAGCTCAATTCGCAGAAGCTCCTCCCTCAATCGCGACAAGTTTCCATTCACCCACCGCGGATGCGTGCTCAGTCCCAAGGCGTTCGACATCTTTTACCCTTTCCTTTCCGATGACGTGGGCTTTGTCATGGTCAAAAGCGATGCCCACCCGTTCTCCCGGCGCGTAAATCCTTGAGGCGTCGAAGACTTCGGCCGTGAGGAGTTTGTTCCGGACCCTCACCCGGTATTCGACGATTTTTCCCCGAAACACGCTGTCTTCCACCGTTCCCGTCAATTCTCCCCGGGAGGGGGCGCCGACCCGGACGTGTTCGGGCCGCAAAACCGCGCAGGAGTCGCAATCGTCTTCGGCCGGGGTTTCGTCCGAATGGATTCCCGCGAATCTCAGGCCGCGGCCGTTCGCGTCACCCGGGATCAGGGGCAAAATGTTGGCCGAACCCATGAAATCGGCCACGAAACGGGTTTTCGGCCTGTGATAAATCTCCCTCGGCGGGCCGTATTGTTCCACGGTTCCCGCCCGCATGACGGCCACGTAATCGGACATGGCGAGCGCCTCGTCCTGGTCGTGGGTGACGTACACGACCGTTATGCCGCTTTGCCTTTGAATGTCCCTGAGACGCGCCCGCACCTCCCCCCGCAGCTTGGCGTCGAGATTGGACAGGGGTTCGTCGAGGAGCAGGATGTCCTTTTTCGTGATGAGCGCCCTCGCGAAGGCCACCCGTTGCTGCTGCCCCCCGGAAAGCTCCTTGGGGTAACGCTTGCCCATCCCGCCCAGTCCGAACATGTCGAGCGCGCGCTCCACCTCCCCGGCCGCTTTGGCCTTGGGGGTCTTGGAAACCCGAAGGCCGTATCCCACGTTTTCGCTGACCGTCATGTGGGGGAAAAGGGCGTAGTCCTGAAAGACCAAGGGGGTCCCGCGTTTTTCCGGGGGAAGATTCGAGACGCTCGTCCCGTTCACCCGGACCTCTCCCGCGTCCTGAACGTGAAAGCCCGCCAAAATACCGAGCAGGGTGGTTTTCCCGCAACCCGACGGACCCAAAAGCGTCGCGAAGCAACCTCTCGGAATCTTGAGCGACACGTCCCGCAGGGCCGTCGTTTTTCCGAAACGTTTGGAGACTTTTTCGAATTCGATGTGCGCGTCGTTCATTTTCCGCTCCTTTCCGCTTTGTTCTTCTTCTTCCAATCCCGGGCCCTCATTTTCGGTGACGGTTCGAGATCAATTCCGGAATTTTAAAGAGGCCCATCCCCAAAAAGGCGACCGCCATGATTGTCGTCGTGAGCGCCGCGGCCCCCGACCAATTGCCGCCGTTCACCAGGGAGAGCACCGAGACCGTGCTCACGGTGGTGGTCGCGCCGTGGATGAAGATGACCACGCTCAGGCAGGTCATGGACCTCAGAAAGGCGAGCATGGCCCCCGAAAGAAGTGTTTTCTTGAGCGTCGGCGCGTAAATCTCCAAGATTATCCGAAAGGAGGAAGCCCCGAGATTGCGGGCGGCCCGTTCGACGGACCCCCCGATTTGCCTCAAGGTCGCGCGGTCGGCGTTGTAGCAGGTCGGGACGTTCCAGATCGCGAGAGCCAGGATCATGATGGAGGACGTTCCCGCGAGGGAAAAGGGAGCCGGGCCCAAGGCTATCGCGAAACCCAGACCCAAAAATATGCCCGGGACGGCCCCCGGCAAAACCGCCGCGAAATCCAGGATTTTTTCGGTTTTCGAGTTTCCCCGTTCCGCGAGCCAAGCGAGGGCGAATCCGGCCATGACGGCGAGCAGTGACGAAACGACCGCGAACTTCAAGCTGTTCAGGATGAGGGAGCGTTTTTGCCAGACGTAGGCGTAGTTGGAGAGGACGGGAGTCCAGTCGTGACCCCAGGTCTTGGCGAATCCGCCCGCGAAGAGGACGCCGTACACGACCAACACGAAAAGGGAAACCGAAAGACAGCCCGCGAACACGGTCCATTTGAGAACCCGGGGCACCGCCCGGGGGGGCATGGCGCTTTGCTTTCCGGTGATGGTCTCGCGGGTCGCGTTTCCGAGCCAATGTCTGTTGAAAAGAAAGATCCCGAAGGTGGGGACGAGCAAGGCCGTCGAAAGGACCGCCGCGCCTTTCACGTCGTACCAGCCGACCATCCGCATGTAGGCCTCTATGGGCAAAAGACGAAAATCGCCCGCGATCATCGACGGATTTCCGAAATCGGCGAGAACGCTTATGGCCGCCATCATCGCGCCGCCGGCCATTCCGGGTCGGCAGAGAGGGAAAAACACGTCCCAAAATATCCGCCGGCTCCCGGCGCCGAGGTTTCCCGCGGCGTGCTCCAGGTTTTCGGGAATGTTTCTCATGACGCCTTCGATGACCGCGTAGGCGTAGGGAAAGAACGACACGGTCTGCACGGCCCAGAGTCCGTGCCAGCCGTAAATGTCCAGGCGGACGCCCAAAATGTGTTTCGTCACCATCCCTTGGGTTCCGAAGAGAAGAATGTAGGAGAGCGCGACGATGAAGGGCGGGGAAACCACGGGCAAAAGCGTCACGAAGCGGAAGAGACCCTTCATCGGGAGCTTGAGTCTCACGATGCCGTAAGCGAACATGAACGCCACCGCGGAACAAGTGAGCGCCGAGAGGGCCATCATCGCCAGGCTGTTTCGAAAGGCCGCGAGAAAACGGGCGTTTCGGGGAAATGCCAGGTAATCGCCGAGGCTCGGATAAAAAATCACCCGCAGAATCGGCCACGCGATTAAAAACACCGCGCACGCGACGAACAGCGAAAAGACGACGCCGAAAACGGGTTCGTTTTTCAATCTTCGAAGCGCGAGTCGCATGACCGTGTTTTCCCTCAATACGCGGGGGGCCCCCCGCGGGCGCGAAAAAAACCGCCCGCGCGGGGCCGCCCGCCGCTCAGGCGCCCGTGATTTCGCCGAACTTCTTGACCACCGCGTCTTTCATTTCC
>JAITKT010000080.1 GCA_031278225.1 Deltaproteobacteria bacterium | reverse complement strand
AAAAAGAAAATTCGGGGAAAAAGGTTCGAAGTCCCGAAAAACCCCCTTTCGGCGAAAGAAAAAGGCGACCCATAAACTCGAAAAAGCCATGGGTCGCCCTAATCGATGGAAACCGGTCCGCGGGACACCCCCCCGAACCTTCCCGCCCCGGTCGTCGGTCAGCCTCTCGGTGAGCGTCTGGCCCTTCTGGCCTGGGCTTTGCGGATGCGCCGCAGGGATTCCCTGTCTTTGCGTTTGCGCCGATCGCTTGGCTTCTCGTAAGCTTTTTTGTACTTGATGTGCTTGATGAGACCGTCGCGGGCGGCTTTGCGTTTCAATGTCTTGATGGCCTGCTCGATGTCGTTTTCGCGCACAACCACCTCGATTCCGGTGTCGTTTCTGCTCAAATGGCAATCACCTCGCATTCGGCGTGTAAATTGAGAAGGAAATCCCTCTCCCGGCCAACGTGCCAAGAATTTAACAAAATCGGCCCGGGTTGGCAAGCCGAATCTTGACGAATCAAAGGGGAGGCCGCCGGAACCCGCCGGAAAGCGGGCTTCGGCGGGATTCGCCCGGGCGGGACCCGAAGGGTCGCGGCGGACCCCAAGGGCCTTCAGGGGGAAATCCCGCCCCCGGGACCCCCGGGGATGAGTTTCGCGAGGAGTTCCCCGGGGAGAACGGCTTTGGCCAGTTCCGGGCGTCCCTCCCCGGTGTGGGCCGAAAACGCGAGGATCGGAAACCGGTTCCCGACGGCGTCCTCCCATTTTTTGAGCATTTCGCGGCATTGGGTCCGGGTGAGTTTGTCGGACTTGGTGGCCACCAGAACCGCGGGTATTTTCAGGTCTTCCAGGGTTTTCAGAAGGACGCGCTCGTCTTCCGCGACGCTCCTTCTGCAGTCCGCGAGGAGGATGGCCTTCTGGTTTCTGGCGCTTTCGAGGTAGGACCCGACCAGGGCTTCCCAGCTCTTGACGAGTTCCTTGGGGGCCCTCGCGAAGCCGTAGCCCGGGAGATCGGCTATCACGAAGGGTTCGGTTCCCTTCTTGAAGGTCACCCCGAAGAAGTTGATTTCCCTCGTGCGCCCCGGGGTGGAGCTCACCCTGGCCAGGGCCTTGCGCCCCAGGAAACGGTTGATGGTGGAGGATTTCCCGCAGTTGGAGCGGCCCATGAAGGCCAGTTCCAGGCCCGCGGGTTCGGGGAAGCCGGAGGCGTTTACGGCTCCGGTCAGAAATTTGGCTTCGTGGGCGCTGGGGAAGAAATTGAACATGTCTCGGCCCGTCGTCGGGGGCGCGGTGGGTCGCGGGGATGTGGCCCCCGCGAATTTCAAGGACGTTTTCGGGACTTCAAGGCCGAACCGGGGCGGCGGCGGCGGAAAGGGAATTCCCTCGGGCCCCGGGGCGGAGGCCCCGGTTTTCGAGGTAAATTTTGATTCTTTTCAGGGCTTCGACTATGTTTTCCTCGGAAACGGCGTAGGAAAACCTCAAAAAACCCTCGGCCCCGGGACCGAAATCCAAGCCGGGCGCGGTCGCGACCCCGGCTTTTTCCAGGAGATCGAAGGCCAGGGCCCTGGAGTCGGGGTCAATGCGGGAGGCGTCGGCGAGAACGTAGAAGGCCCCCGCGGGTTCGACGGGGACCCCGAGACCGAGCTCCGAAAGTCCCCTCAAAAGAAGGGTTCTCCTCCTGTCGTAAACGGAGCGCATCTTCCGGGCCTCGGGCAGGGCCTTTTCGAGGGCCGCCGCGGCCGCCTTCTGGACGGAGGCGTTGACCGAGATCACGAAGTTCTGGGAGAGGGATTGAAATGTCCTCACCCATTCCGGGGGAACGACCAGGTATCCCACCCTCCAGCCCGTCATGGCGAAGGCCTTGGAAAATCCCCCCACGACGACGGCGTTTCGGGTGTGTTCCAGGATCGTGTGGTCCCGTTCGTCGGAGTAGGAGAGACCGTGGTAAATCTCGTCGGAAATGACGAAGGTTCCGAGGGAGGCGATTTTTTCGAGCTTCCCCGGCCCCAACACCGCCCCCGCGGGGTTCGCGGGGGAGTTTATCATGACGGCCTTGACCGGGCCTTGTTCCTCAATCGTTTTTTTCAAGAGGACGGGGTCGATCTCGAAGCCGTCCGCCGCCGAAACTTTGACCCTCGCGGCCACTCCCCCGAAAAACCTCAGGAAATTGGGGTAGCAGGAGTAGCAGGGGTCGGTCAGGACGACCTTGTCCCCGGGTTCGAGGAGGGCCCCGAAGAGAAGCGTCATCCCGACCGATGACCCCGGGGTTATCAGGAATCTTTCGGGCTCGACCGCGACTCCGTAGGTTTTGAGGTAGTGCCGGGAAAGGGCGTTTCTCAAAACCGGATCGCCCAAAGAGTGGGCGTAGCGGAAGTTTTCGGGTTTGAGGCTCTCCCGCATCGCGTCCGCGATGGCGGGAGGGGTGGGAAAATCGGGTTCCCCCACCTCCATGCGGATGACGGAGCGGCCTTCTTTTTCGAGGACCCCGGCCCTCTCCATGATCTCCATCACCATGAAGGGGGTGACGGAAAGCGAGGCCCGGGAAAGAGGCGGGAGGGACGACTGGAGGGACGAGGTTCCGGGGGCGACCGGGCGTCCGCCGCCGGGGACGTCTTCCGTCACCGCGTCTTCCTTCATTGATAATCCTTCATGATGGCCCGCACGCGTTTTTGGGCCTCGATGCCCCTCGCGCTGTTGGGGTCGATGACCACGCATCTTCCGTAGTTTTCCGCGGCCTCGTCGGGAAAGTTCAACTTCTCGAAGGTCTCGCCCAGGAGGAAGAAGGCCTCCGGGAATTCCGGGTTCAGGCGCACCGCGGGGGTGAGGTAATCCACGGCCTTCCTGTAGTCGCCGTTGGCGTAGCTGTTGTGGGCGAGCCTGTAATAGGCCGTGGGGGAGGTGGGGGCGTTCGCGGCTATGATGTCCCTGTAGTAGGCCATGGCGTTTTCGGGATGCCCCGTGGACTCTTCCAGAAGCCCCATGTTCAGCTTGCTCATGGAGGACTCGGCGTAGGTCAGATCGTCGATGCAGAGTTGAAACTCGGCCCTGGCCTTTTCGTATTCTTTCCTCGCCATGTAAACCACGCCGAGGCTGTTGTGGATGTCCGTCTTTCCCGGATCCAGGGCCAGGGCCCGCTCGTAATAACTCACCGCGTCGTCGAGCCGGTTCAGATGAAAGTAGGTCCTCCCGATGTGGTGCTTGACCTCGGGATTGTTCGGGGCCAGGCGTTCCGCCTCCCCCAGGGTCTGAAGGGCCTGGGCGTAATATCCCGTCTGGATGGCCACCACGCTCAGGTCAATCAGGGACTGGAGCTGATGGCTCGATTGCGCGTCGCGGGACCCGCGTCTCTTGCCCCCGCCGCAGCCCGCGAGAAAGACGAGAACGAAGAGGACGAGGGCGAGCGATTTCAGCTTTGTCATTGCGAACTCCCCCGCGCTCCCCGCGCGGACCCGCCTGAATTTCCCCGTGAATCCGAAAACCGGGGAAAACGCGCGCCGAATTCCCCGAAAAAAAACCGTCGGCCTTTTGACTATACCCGTTTTCCGGGCCCTTTTCCACGCGCCGCGCCCGGGCGGGTCCACCCCCGCGGGCCCGGGGCGCGGGTCCCCGCCGGACCCTCACACCACCTTGTTCAGGGGGTACTCTATTATTCCCTCGGCCCCCAGTTCGAGGAGCGCGGGGATGAGGTCCCTAACCCGATCGACGGGCACCACGGTCTCGACGCTGAGCCAATCGGTGTCGTGGAGCCGCGCCACGGTGGGGGCCTTGAGGCTGGGGAGAATGGCGACGAGGGCCCCGACGTCGCGCTCCCTCGCGTTCATCTTGAGACCCGCCAGGGATTCCGCGGTCAGGGCGGCGTTCAAAAGAAGGGCGATTTGCCGGACCTTGGATTTTTTGAAGGGGTCTTCCATGGCCTTTTTGTTGGCCATGAGTTCGGTTTGGGTGACCAGGACCTCGTCCAGGATTATGAGGCCGTGGGCCTTTATCGTGCCCCCGGTCTCGGTCACCTCCACTATGGCGTCGGCCAAACCCGACGCGACCTTGGCCTCGGTGGCGCCCCAGGAGAATTCGACCTTGACGTTCACTCCCTTTTCCTTGAACCAGCGGGCCGTGACGCCGGGGAGTTCGGTCGCGACCTTTTTCCCTTCCAGGTCGCCCGCCGATTTGATTGAACCGTCCCCCCGGACGGCCAGGACCCAGCGGCAGGGGGCGGCGCTGGTCTTGGAATAGACGAGCTCCTTAATCACCTCCACGTCGCTTTGGTTTTCCAGTCTCCAGTCCTTTCCCGTTATCCCCGCGTCCAGGACCCCGTCGGCCACGTAACGGCTTATCTCCTGGGCCCTCGAGATGGTTATCGCGAGCTCGGGGTCGTTCACGGTGGGGAAATAGCTTCTGGAGCCGACGTTGACTTTCCAGCCGGAGCGGGCGAAGAGGGCGAGGGTGTATTGTTCGAGGGACCCCTTGGGGAGGCCCAGCTTCAGGACCCTTTCGCCCGATGCCGTTTCCCCCAGGGAAATGTCAGATTTCCTCATAGAGCTCTCCTTCGACCCTTCTGTTGAAAAAGCAGGAGCGTTTCCCCGTGTGGCACGCGGAGCCCCCGACCTGTTCGATTTTAATCACGATGGCGTCCAGGTCGCAGTCGAGACGTATTTCCCTCACCTTCTGGACGTGCCCGGAGGTGGCCCCCTTGTGCCAGAGTTCTTTTCTGGAGCGGCTCCAATAGTGGACCTCCCCGGTCTCGAGGGTCTTAAGGTAAGATTCCTCGTTCATGTAGGCCAGCATCAGAACTTCGAGGGTCCGGGCGTCCTGGGCCACGGCCGGGACGAGGCCCCCGCTTTTTTCGAAATCCGGTCTCAGGAATTTCGGTTTGTCGTTCGCGGTCATTTCGATCCTTTCGGGACGAAACCCCGGGGGGGAGACGGAAAGGGGTTCGTCCCATAAAAAAAACAAACGGATTGTAGCCAATGGGAAAAGTTTTGGCAAGCCGCGGCGGGGGCGGACGAATTGGGGTCCCCGGGGTTTCCCCGAGCGCCGCCCGGGACCGCGCGCCGCGTTCCCCGCGGGGTTCGCGAACGGAAGGGGAGGTTCGGGGGCGAGGTTCGGCCGGAAGAAAAGGCTTTGACGCCCGGGCGGTATCGAAAAAAAGGGGGGGATTGGAGGATCCGGACTCCCCCGGCTTCCCCCGGGCGCGCCCGGGGGAGCCGGGGGGGGGGAACCGGGGGGGTCGCGGGGGGGGCAAGGGGGGCTCAAGGGGGGCGCAAGGGGGGCGGGTAACTTGTCAGACGGAAAACCCGTGCTTATTT
>JAITKT010000063.1 GCA_031278225.1 Deltaproteobacteria bacterium | reverse complement strand
CCCCCCCCCCCCCCCCACGCCCGGGATGACTTCGGAGAAAGTACCGGGTAAAGACCTTGGGAAGAGATCCCGGGAAAACCTCGGAAAGTGCCGGGAAAGACCCCCCGAAAAAACCTCGGGGGAAATCCCCGCGACAATCCCCGGAAAAATCGCCGCTACAATCCCCGCGGCTTCCGTCCGACGAAAAGACGGCTCCGAAGGCGGGGAAAGACGCGGGGGGGGGGGACAACGGAAAACCGTCGGTCCCGCGAACGTGAAAAGACGGGACGAGGGATCCGGGGGACCCGGGGACGGAAAGACAAAGAGTCAAAAGAACGAGAGGACATGAGGACAAGAAGGCTTACGGGCAAGAGGACGGGAGGACATGAGGGCAAGAGAACGGGAGGGCATGAGGGCAAGAGGACATGAGGACAAACGGGCATCGGGACGAAAAGACGAAAGCGAAGGCCGCGCGCGGCGCTAGGGTCGGGAATTCGAGGGTCCGAGGGGGTTCCGGTGGGATCCGGGGTCGGGTCGAAGTCGGGTCGAGGTCGAGTTGAGGTCGGATTCGGAGCCGGCTCGGGGCCGGCGCGGGGTGGGGTGGGGCCGGGTTGGGTCGTACGGGTTCGGGAGCGTTTCGTAAAAGACCCCCGACGCGGCGAAACGGGTTTTCGCGGCGTCGGAGGTCCGGGAAGCGTTCCGCGGGGAGTGAGTCAAACACCACCCGGACGGGACGCTTTTTTCCACGACACTCGCCACAAGGTTCATTGAGAAACGGAATGGGGCGAAAGCGGCCCGGAGCGGGGTTTTACCCCGCTCCGGACCGCTTTCGGTCAGATGGGTTGGTTAAAATCGGCCTGACCCCGGGGGCCATTTGGAACCGGTAAGGCGGGTCAGGCGGTTTTCTCCTCGATGACCTCGGGGAGGACGGCGGGGACGGGGGGCTTCGCGCCTCTCTTCCTGGTTTTCCTGGGGATCCCCACGGAGACCGTGGGCCTCGCCACGGCGAGATTGGACCTGTCCAGCTGAGAGGAGGCGTTCACCATGTCCTTCATCACCTTTCCGGGATGGAAGGATATGGAGTACTTCTCGGGGATGAGGATCTTCTCGCCGGTGCGGGGATTTCTCCCCACCCGGGCCTTCTTTTTGCGCACCTTGAAGGACCCGAAGCCCATGAGGGCCAGGCCCTCGTGTTTGCCTATGAAAACCAGGATTTCGTGAAGCGTTTTGACCACCGCGTCGTCGGCATCCTTGATGGTCATGCCGGTGGAGTCGGAAAGGGCCAAAACCAAATCGTTCCGATTCATCTTACTTGCACCTCCAACATATGGCCTACAGTGACCACGAATTATTCACCGCCCCGAAAGGGGGGCGTCGGGGCCTCCGGCCCGAAGGGGGAGAGAGTGGGGCCGGAGGAAAAAAAGGAGAGAAAAACCATTGAGCGGGGTCTTTCCCCCCGGGCGCGCGGGGCGCGCCCGGGGGGGAAAGACGCCGCGGTCGAAAAACCCTCGCGCCCGGAAAGAAAGGGTTAAAGGTCCGGGGTTCGGGGAGTCGCGGGAAGCCCCGGCGTACCGAAACGGAATCGATCGGGTTCGCCGGCCTTCCCGGGAAACGGGGGCCAAAGGCGGCAAAAGAACCTAAACCGCCCGAAAAAGAAGAAAAAACCAAAAAGAACGAAGGGTTCGGGGTCGTCCATGAGTCAAAGAGAGTCAAACGCCCGAAAAAAAGAATCAACCTCAATCAAAGGGCTTGAAATCGACCGAAAAAGAACCGAAGGAAGCAAAGGCGCGGACGTCGCGTGAAAAATGCCGAATCGAGGCGATTTCAAGCGGGGTTTTCGTCGTCGACCCCGAAAAGCGGGAAGAAGCCCCCGGGAACGCGCCGGCCGGAAAAGACGAAGGGCTCAAGAGCGGCGGGCGGGACTTCCCGGGGAGGCCGGATCGTCAGGTGTCCCCTCCGTCCTTCTCGTCGTCGTCCCCGCGGACCCGGTCGGCGTCCGGGACGGCGTCCGGGAGGACCTCGCCGTCGATCTTCGGGGCCCCGGGGTCGTCCCGGAGGGCCGGGGTCTTGCGGACCGGGGCCGCGGGGAGCTCGATCCTGGGGCGGGCGAGGGACAGGGTGGAAGTCTCGACCTTGGGGGACTTGTTGACGTACTGCTTCATCAGCTTGGAGGGACGGAAAATGATTCCGTATTTCTCCCCGACCGACAAGGTCTCTCCGGTGCGGGGGTTGCGGGCCTTGCGGGGTTTTTTCTTCCTCACCCTGAAGGACCCGAGTCCCATGATGGAGACGTTTTCGTGTCTCGCGAGGGACAATAAAATCTGATGAAACGTCATGACAATCATTTTATCGGTGTCTTTGATCTTCATGCCGGTCGCCTTCGCGACGGCGATGAGCAGATCGTTCCGATTCATGTTTAACCTCCACATCCGCGGCATGAGGTGCCATCGGTCGTAAATACGCGATTCGAAAGAAAAAAAAGGGTTGAAACATCCGGGTCGCGCGAGGGATCGATTGCCGCGACCGCGCGCTTAAGATGTTTGAAAAATCTCGCCGGGGTCTTCCGCGGCGCGCCGGAGTCAAAGAATCGAACGTCCGGATCCGGAGCCCGCGCGGCCGGGGGCCGCGGGGGCTCCGGACTGTGCGTCTGAAAGACGCGGGCACCGAAAACCGAGCGGGAAAGAAAAAACGAGAGGGACTTGAAAAAGCCCGAAAAACCCCGGAAAAGGCCGGTCGGGACCAAGGCGAAACGACGGGCGGTGAAAACCGTCCGGACCCGAAAAGATCCCCCGAAAACCCCCCGGCCGGCCCGCGAAGAATCCCGGCGGATCCGCCCCGGCCGCGGCCGCGAGCGAGCGGAGCCGCGCCCCCCCCGTCCCCGGAAGCCCGGGACGAAGACTCGACGGGGACTCGTCTCCGATCATCGTAGTATTCCCGGAGCTCTCGCCGTCCTCGCGTTTCTCCCGTTTCTTCGAAGACTTCGCGGACTTCGCGGACTTCCCGGAGTTCCCGGACTCCTTCGTCCCGTAAATGAGCTCGTGGCCGGGAAGCAATTCCGGTCGGGTCATGATGATGGACTCGTTCAGCATCTCTTTTATGGTCATGCCCGGGGTCAGAACGAACCTCTTCCGGTCGGGACGGGGCGGGGCTTTTTCGCGGCGTCCGGGGCTCATCCCTCCTTTGGGCCTGTTCCTGAGCCGGAACGAAGAGGAATTCGCGAGGTCGAGCTCCTTTTTCATGCTGATGCGGTCCAATATTTCTTTTATCTCTTCCACGGTGATTCGTCCGTTTCCTGTGTCGTCGCCGTTTGACGGAACGGCGATCCCTGTGACCCCGGGAAGTGTTTGCGGGGGTCTGGTTCGTGAAGGAAAAAACCGGTCAAACTCGAAAAAAAATGCCGATTTCGGACGATCCGAACCCCTTTTCGGCGAACGAACGTTTTGGGAATTGTCGCCCGGGAGCGATGCCTCGTTTCGAAAAAGCCGAAAACCTCGGCGCGACTCGCGGGGGTCCTTTGGGAAGACCCCGGCGAGACCTTGGGGGAACCTTGGGAAGACCTCGGGAAAAGCCGGAATGTCGCCTTGGGAAGAAACCTTGGGGAATTAAGGCGGAAAAAGACCCGTTTGGCGCCTTTTCCAAAGGAAAAGACACCGGGGGAACAAGGGGAACGCGTTTTGAACTTTCTTGGGTTTTGCCGGATGTCCGACCGGGTCCCGGGGCTGTTTTGAGACGAAAAGGCGGTTCAAACCCCGGGGACCGTGATTTTTTCGGGGACCCGAGGGGAGCTTTTCCGGTCGGAAAAACCCCGGGGGGGACCCCCGGAAACCGGGCGGAGACCCGAATTGAAAAACCCGGGTTCGCCCAATCGAAGATTGAAAGAGATCGCGTGAGCTTCGGGGAGGCGCGAACGATCGAAGACGGTCGCTTTTAAAGCGGGAATCGAAAGATTCCGATTTCGGCGTCCGGGCCCTCGGCGGCGGAACCGTCCGGGCCCCGAATTCAATCTTGGAACCGGCCCGGGACGAACCCGCGGGCCGGGTCCCGGACTCGCGAAAATCCGGGCGGGAATCGGCGCGAGCCTTGAAAAAGGCCGCGCGTCGGCGCTCTTCGCCTTTCGCGACGAGCGGCCTGGCCATCCGACCACCGTTCCCCTCCCCGCGAACAATCCGATAATTTTTTGCCGGTCGAGTCCACTTTACTCGCGTTCGATTCAAAATACAAGTTTTTTTTATCGTCGTTTTGAGAGTCAACCGAAAAAAACATCGGGATGTTTGAAATCCGGCTTGTTTTGAGCCTTTCGAGTCTTAAAACCGGGTGAAAACGTTAAAATTTCGCGAAAAATCGAAAAAATCGACTTTTTTTCATTTTTTCCCCACCGCCGCGGAACCCCCGGAAGGTCTCCGCCTTACCAACGGCGCGGTCCCCAATGAACCCGACGCCCAAGTCCCGGATGTCCCCGGATGTCCCCGGAACATCCCCCCGGGAGTCCGTCCCGCTCATGAGCCGCCCCGCGCGCCCGGCTCCCGCCGCCCGCTCCGGGCTCCACCCCCGGGGAATCGGTCGCGCCCGACATCATCCGAATCATTGTGAAGTTTAAACGTTTCAACGCGCATACCTTAACTCACGTATGGTCACTTATCATCACATATATCCACATAACCGATTCGAATCGTCGTTTCGATCCCGCCGCGCGCCGGACGCTCATTGTTTTCTCTCGCCGCGGTCGCCCCGCGACCCCGGCTCCCGCGAGCCCCTGACATCCTCTTCGTTCCGCGCGCCAAGGCGCGGATCGATTCCCGAACCGGCCGGAAATCCCCGCGGGAACAAAAGGGGGATAAACCGTCCGGGGGATCGGGTCGGAATGCCGGGGTCGAATGCTTGTCCTGGGAATGCCTTAATCGAAGAATGTTCGGCGGTGAGTTCGGAAGCGGGAACGGATTTTGAAGCCACCTCGACGCGGACGGGAGCCGCGCGGGTCGGAAGAGGATTGTCGCTGCGGGAATTCGGAAGGCCCGGAGGCGTCGCGCGACAAAGGCGAAAACCCTTTAATCGTTTCGATTTTCTGAATCGGCGGTCTGACATCGCGTCCGCGCGAACGATCCGGAAACTAACGATCCTATGTTTTCCCCTCTCCGATTTAACACTTTAACCGATCCGTCGGAAGCAATTCAAGAGTTTTTTTCGATACCTTCAAAAAATAATCGCGGCCGAACCTTTCCGATTTTCAAACCCGGCCTTTTTAAACGGATTTGGAAACCGGGGGATTTTTTTCATTTCTTCTTCGTCGTTTGCCCGGGCCTCCGTTTTCCGGACCGGACGACCTCGAAAAACATCCGACCCGACCAACGGGGAACCGCGGATCCCCCGGAAAAAGAGGCTCCCGCGACTATCGGAGGTGCCCCCAAAACGTCGAAAAAATTTGCGCTTTCGATCCGCTTTTCAAAGGTCCCCGGGTTGTTCGCGAGGCGGTTTTGACGGGGTGGCGGCGGACGAAACGCCAAAAACCCCGAGGGGATTTTCGGAAACCGGACGGTGCCCGCGGCGAAGTTCCGGTCGCGAAAAAACGATTTGAAATATGAAGGCCGGCCATACCGGCCATCCGCGAACAAACGTTCATGGAGACGCGACCCGACGCGGGCGAGAGACCATTCGCGGGCCGCCGAAAAACTTTACGAACAAGTGTTCGCCAATTGTGTGAAAACCAAACCTTCATTCGACTCAAAGCCTTGACCGGAGTGGTTTTCCCGCGAGGCCCGGCGTCGCGAAACCCGTCCCGGGAATAACGGCGCCGGAGCGAACGGATTGCGGTTCTTTCGAATATGATTCGCCGCGCGTTTCCTCCCGGCCCCGGAAACGTTTCCCTTTCCCGCGGCGTCGGACGGGCTCGCGGGGGCCGGGTGATTTCAAAACCTCGTCATTTTTTTAAGATAACGCCCATTTTTGAAAATTTTGACGTTTTTTTTGTTTTTTTCGTCATGCCCGGCATTGTTTCAAAATTTTCATCGCTCTCCCGTTCCCCGTTTCCAGATGACGCTCAAGACCCGACACCACAATTACCGGTGGCCTCGAAAAATCCCTTGGCCCGAGTTGTTCGGGATGATTTTACAAACATTTTACATATATTTTACGGTTTTCTGACCTTTGTTCCCGTTTCCCTCGTTTTCTTCCGCCCGTCCCGAAGCCGCTCCCCTTCAAACGCGACAATCCCCGTTTCCGGCCCCGGGAAATCCGGCTTTTGACGCGCCGGGGCCCGCGTCGCGGCCGAGAAGCGGCCCGGACGGAGACGAGTCCCGCGGCCGGGCGAAGCGTGAAAACAACGGGATTATTGACCCGTTTTTGACCCGGGCGACTTTCCCCCGGGCGGCAAAAGCCCTCTTTCCGGGCGTTGGCCCCCCGCCGGGGTTTAGGCGACGCCAAAACCGGCGGACGCCGGGGCCGCGCCTCTCATTGCCCGGCGAAGGCTCTCGCCGCCTCTCGCCGGCTTTTGACGGCTCCGGCCCGCGTCCAATCCCCGAGTCCCGCCGGCGGGCTCTTGTTTTTCGGGGCTTTCCTCCCCCCTTCCGCCCGCTTCCACTCTCTTCCGGCCTCTTCCGGTCTCTTCCGCCTTCTTCTTCCCGTTTCCGCCGGGTTCCGCCGGGTTCCGGCGTCTTTCGGCCGCGTGACCGGACTTCCCTCTCGTCCGTTTTCGACTTGCCGCGCTTGGCGTCTTTGTCCCCGGCGGCGTCGTTCGCGCCTCGCGCTTTCCCGCGGTCCCGGCTTTTCCCGATTCCCCCCGCTCCCCGCTTTTCCTCTTTCGCTCTCCCGGCTCTCCCGTCATCTTGTTTTCACGTTCTTTCCCCCTCCCGCCGGACCTCTTCTCCCGCGGTCCTTTTTGACTCCCTTCTTTCGGGTCTTCGTCTTTTCCGGACCCGGCCGCGCCCCCTCTTCTCCCGCGGTCCTTTTTGACTTCCCTCTTTCGGGTCTTTGTCTCTTCCGGAGACTTCCGCCCGCCCTCTTCTCCCGCGGTCCTTTTTGACTTCCCTCTTTCGGGTCTTTGTCTCT
>JAITKT010000017.1 GCA_031278225.1 Deltaproteobacteria bacterium | reverse complement strand
GGCCCTTTTGAAAACCTCTTTCCCAAAATCCCCCCGACCCGTTTCCGAAAACGACCCCGAACCCGTTTCGGCGCCCGACCGTCCCCCTTCCCCTTTGGTTTCCCGGACTTCCCGGGTTTCCCCGCGACGACGCCCGGGGCGGGGTTTCGCGAACATAAAAACCAGTGAGGCATCTATGATTATTTTGGTGATTAACGCGGGAAGCTCTTCTCTCAAGTTCACCCTGTTCGACATGGACGACGACAAGAAGGTCCTCGCCAACGGTCTCATCGAGCGCATCGGCATCGAGGGGACCTCCATGAAGTACCAAAACCACAAGGGCGAGAAGTTCCAGGAACCGGTTCCGGTCAAGAACGCCCGGGAAGGCGTGAAGCTGGCCACCGACTTTTTGACGGATCCGAAACGGGGCGTTCTCTCCAAACTCGAGGACATAAACGCCATCGGGCACCGGATCGTCCACGGCATGGAAAAGATAAGCAAGCCCGTCACGGTGACGCCGGAGGTCAAGGAGGTCCTGAAGGAAGGTTCCCTTCTGGCCCCCCTCCACAACCCCCACAACCTGGTGGGCATAGAGGCCTGCGAGGCCGTGCTTCCCGGGGTGCCCAACGTGGGGGTCTTCGACACGGCCTTCCATTCCACCATGCCGCCCCGCGCTTACCTCTACGGTCTTCCTTACGAGCTCTACGAGAACGACCACATCCGCCGCTACGGCTTCCACGGGACCAGCCACGCCTACGTCTCCGGGATAGCCGCGAAGCTCGACGGCCGTCCCGCGAAGGACTTGAGGATAATCACCGCCCACCTCGGGAACGGGGCCTCCATAACCGCCGTCAGGGGCGGTGAGTCCGTCGACACCTCCATGGGCCTCACCCCCCTCGAGGGCGTCATCATGGGCACCCGCTCCGGGGACATCGACCCCGCCATCGTCATCCATCTCATGAAGACCAAGAACCTCACCCCCGGGGACATGGACAATCTTTTGAACAAAAAGAGCGGGGTCCTGGGTTTGGGCGGCATAGGTTCCTCGGACCTCCGGGACATCGAGGAGGCCGCCAACAAGGGGAACGCCAAGTGCGCGCTGGCCCTGGACATCTACGCCTACAGGATCAAAAAGTACATCGGTTCCTACATGGCGGCCCTGGGCGGTTTGGACATTCTGGTCTTCACGGCCGGCGCGGGCGAGAACAGCAACACCCTGCGCGCCTCGGTCCTGAACGGCCTCGAGGGCCTGGGCTTCAAGCTGGACCCCGAAAAAAACAATGTCCGCTCCCCCGAGCCCAGGGTCATAAGCGCCCCGGACAGCCCCGTGAAGGTCATGGTCATCCCCACCAACGAGGAACTGGCCATAGCCGAGTTCACCGCGTCCGTCCTGAAAAAGTGAGTTCCGGGGGACCCGGGCTCTTTTTCTACCCCCCCAAACCTTTTCCCGAGCCCGAAAAACAACGCGCCGCTTTCGCGGCGCGATGTTTTTCGGGCTTTTTTTTCGGACGGGGCGGCTCCCCGGAATTTTTTCGCCCCCCGGGGCATCTTCTCGAGATCCCCCGCGGATCCCGGAAAACCCCGGGGCGGGGGAGGGGGCTTTTGGCGCTTTTTCGGGGGGATTCGGGCCAAATCGGGGCCCGGGAGGCTTCTTGAGGGGAGCGGGGCTTTTGTGATAATTTGAACGAATCGAGCGAACGAAAACCCTTCGCCGCCGGCCGCGGCGAATCCCCCGGGACCCCACAAAAAAACCATGGTTTTTCGAGGTTTTCATGAGGACATCACGGACATTTTTCCCGGTCGCCCTGTTGCTTTTCCCTCTCGCCCTCTTTCTTCAGGGTTGCGGGCAGGAAAAGAATCCCATCCTGGGCGAGTGGCGAATAACGAAAATCGACACCCCGAGCTCGGCGGTGAACACGCTCACCTCCCTCGTCACCCTCTTCAAGGCCCCGTCGGTGAAATTCACGGAGACCGGACTCGAGTACCTGAACTTCGGGGACGGACCGAGGGTCGCGGCGGTCACCTATCTCAGGGACAAGGACGGGAACTGGAGCTATTGCGACGGGTCCGGGAGGCTTTGCGAGAAATTCGACTTCTCGGACGAGGAAAAGAACAGGGGCCGGACCACCCTTCTGGGGGTGAAGCTGGAACTTTCGCGGGTCATTCCCCCGGACGAATGAGGACCCTCTTTTTTTCTCAGGGGATTTGCAGCCGCAGGACCTCCGGGGACAGCCCGAAGCTTTCCAAAGGTTTTCCGGCCCGGTGGAAGATCCGGAGTTTCTCCAGGATGTAACGGGCCCGGGCCACGAAAACCGAGGCCGTCTTTTCCTCGAGGATGAAGCGGGTGGAGGTGAGAAAGGACCTCGCGAGCCCGTAGGCGAGCCTCAGGTCGAAGGTTTCGTCCCGGAGTTCCAGGGCGAAATCCCGGGCCATTTCCCGGGTCATGAGGGCCGCGTCGGTGAGCCCGCGGCGGATCCTCTTGTCCCACACGGGAAGCCGAAGTATGGAGACGAGCATGACCGAGACGTCCTGGACGTAGTCGTTTTTCCGGCTGCGGTAGAGGTCGAGGACGCAGACTTTTTCGTTCGCGGGGTCGTAGAGAACGTTCGAGAGATTGAAGTCCCCGTGGATCGTCATGCTGAAGTCGGAGAAGGCCCTGGCCTCCATGGGACGCAGTTCCTCCAGAAGTTTCGCGATGGGGCTTATTTCCATCCCGCCGATGTGGCCGTGAAATTTCACGAGGTGGGGATAGAAGCTCCTGGCCTCGTTCAGTTTGCTCTCCGCCTGCCTCACGAAGCCCGCGAGGGAGGTCTCGCGGGTCATGGTCTCCCTCCAGAGCCCCGTCATGATCGCGACGGATTTCCTGAGACCCTCGACGGCCGCCTCGGTGGCGTTTTCCAGAAACAGGGACTGGAGATTGCGGGCGGGGACGTATTCCAAAATGAGGGCCGCCTCGCCCCCGGCCTTGGCCGGGACGAAGGCCTTTACCTTGGGGGTGAGGCCGGGCCTGAGGTTTGACCAGCGGATGAGGTTTTCCCTCTCCCTCGAGAGCTTGTAAGCCGAGCCGTGTTTGAAGAGCACGGTCTCGGCCGGGTGGCTGTCGGCGGTCTCCGCGTGCCCGGACATGCCCGCGACCCCGATCCGGCAGCCGGAGCGTCCCCCCCAGATGGACTTGAAGGCCAGGCGGTCGAGGTCGAGGTTTTGGCCCGTGGCCTTGAGACCCGCGCCCAGGGCCTTGTACTGCTCCAACTTTATCTTTTCCCCCATGATGACGTAGATGATCTTCTCCCCTATCTCGAGGAGCATGTCGCCCACCCTTTCCAGGTAGTGGACTATCATGAGGGTGGTCACGAGGTCGTCCACCCCGTCGCCCCGGGACTTGAGTTCGGCCACGATCTTCCCGAACCTCTCGGCGTAGAGGGTGTCCAGGCTCTCCTCCACCTGACCCAGGCGGATGGCCAGGGACACGTCCCCGGTTTCCAGGGCGGGGACTATCTTCCCGAGCCCGTAGATTATCTCGTGGAAGAAGTCGTCCGCCCGGAAGGGTTTCAGGAAGTCCGGGTCCTTCAGAAACCCCGCCTGCTTGTCGAGGTTCAGGAGGATGTCCGAGATCCTCTCGAGCCTCGAGGCTATGGAGGAGATCCCCCTGAGCCAGGGGCTCCCCTTGTAGCCGGCCGGTTTCGCGAGCAACAGCTCCATGGTCTGCTTTTGCAGGAGGGCCACCTGGGTCGAGACGTAGGAGACCCTGTGGTACAGGTCCCTGCTCTTGGCGGGGTCCCTTTTTTTCAGGAGGTCCCTCGTTTCCCCGGCGGCCTGGAGGACCTCGTTCGCCAATATCTTGAATCCGCCCCTGATCTCGTCGGGCATGGAAAACCCCTCAAAACCTTCCGTCCAGCGGCAGCGGCGCCACCAGCGGTCTCTCCTCGTCGGGCCACGCGAAACTCAGGTTCACGTGAACCTTGTTCTTGCGGACGTTGGTCTCGACGGTCAGCTCCACGACCTCCGGGGTCTCGAGGCGCACCTCGCGGTTCTGGTGGCTGAAGGTCAAAACCCCCTTCCCGAAGCCTTCCTTCAAGGCGTCCAGATAGCGGGACACGTCTTCCCTGTCGGTCACGAACACGTGACGGAAGTTGTTTTTGCTCATGATGGCGAACTTCACGGGCCCTTTTCGGCCTTTTTGGAAACGAAAAAAAACGAACAAAGAGGGCGGTTGGCGAAAACGGGACGAATCCGCCCGAACACGGGGCTAAAAAGGCGCTGATAAGGAAACCCCGGGGTTAAAAAAAGGG
>JAITKT010000428.1 GCA_031278225.1 Deltaproteobacteria bacterium | reverse complement strand
CCACCGGCTTGAACCTCCAGACCGCGGACACCGTCATAAACCTGGACCTCCCCTGGAACCCCGCGATTCTCGACCAGAGGATAGGAAGAGCCCACCGCATGGGCCAGACCAAAAACGTCCAGGTCTTTCTCCTCGTCACGGCCGACACCATCGAGGAAAGGCTCCTGGAGCTCATCGGCGCCAAAACCGCCCTGGCCCTCGCGACCCTGGACCTCGACAACGACACCGATTTCGTGGAGATGAGCGCGGGCATCGACGCCCTCAAGAACCGCCTCGAAATCCTCCTGGGGAAAAAACCCGACCTGGAGACGAAGGCCCCCGAAACCCGGGACGAGGTCCAAATCCGGGAACGCCGCGAAAAGATCTCGGAGGCCGGCGAAAAACTCCTGGACGCCGTTTGCGGCTTCGTGGGAGAACTTCTCCCGCGAGTCCGGACCGCTCCCGGAAACGGAAACGGCGGAGAGCCGCGCGAGGAAACGGACCATCCGGAAGCGCCGGAAAAGCCGAATCCCGCCGAGGCCGTGAAGGGATTTCTCCAATCCCTCGTCCAAAAGGACGAGAACGGCAGGCCCCGGATAAGCTTCACCCTCCCGGACGACGCCGTCCTGGCCAAGATGGCGGAAACCGTGACCGGATTCATCAGGGGCTTCTTCTGATCCCCCCTCCTCCCCCGCGCGCGAAACCGCCGGAAACCCGACGTTCGGGTTCGCGGGGTTCCCGATGACGACCCGATTGTTTCGGGTCCCGGCCCCCGGCCGTCGACCGCGCGCGCCCCGGAACGCCGAAAGGCTTCGGACGGAAGGGAACCCGCTTGTCTTCCCCGACGACGAAACGGCTCGTCGCGTCGCGCCCGAGAACCGTCGGCTCGCGAGACTCCGCCGACCGTCAAGCCGCGCTCCCGTTCAAAACACGCTTTTCGTCGACATGACGGAAATGATTCGCGAGGATCCCGTACCCCGTGATTTTCAAGGATGAATACGACAAAACCTTCTTGGAAGGCGATCTCGCCGACTTCCCGGGGCCCGCGCGCCTCCGAAAAGTCGACGAAACCCCCGGCGAGGCCTTTTGGGACCATCTGGTGCGGGAATACCATTACCTTGGTTCCGAAAACATGATAGGAAGCCGGGTCAAGTACCTGATCTACCTCGGAGCCAGGCCGGTCGGGGCCATCAGTTTCTGCTCCGCGGCTTACCGGCTCGGGCTCAGAGACCTCTTCGTCGGCTGGGACGACGAAACGAGGTCGCGGCATCTCCCGAGCCTCCTCAACAACAACAGATTTCTGATCCTTCCCTGGATAAGGATTCGGAATCTGGCTTCCCACGCCCTGGCCCTGGCCTTGAGGCGGGTGAGTTACGATTGGAAAAAACAATACGGGGTCGAGCCGACCATGGTCGAGACTTTCGTGGATCGCGACCTGTACAAGGGCGTCTGCTACAGAGCCGCCAACTGGACATACCTCGGAACGACCCGAGGGTTCGGGAAGACAAGGAACGGCTTCGTCTTCCACGGACGGAAGAAGGACCTTTACGTCATGGTCATGAGCCGTCGCTTCGCCCGGCTCTTCCGACCCGACGCCAGGAGACTGCCGGACGCGAAAGCGGACCTTCTTAAGATGATAAACGGCATCCCGGTTCCCCGCCCCGACAACTTCACGGAGTTCGGCGTGACGGAACTCGCGCCGGGGATCTTCGACCAAACGCTCGCGGAGCACCTTTGCCCCCACTTGCGGCACTTTTCCCGCAAGGAACACGCTCGCCACTTCATCAACATGATGAGAGGCCTTCTCGGCGATTCGGAACGCAAATCCGTGGAGCCCATCGCTCTCGCCTTCGCGGGTGGCGGCGGCGAGGTTCGGAACATGGCCAACTTCATGACCCGGGCCCGCTTCGACGACGACGGAATGCTGAAAGAGCACCAAAGACAGCTCGCCGAAATGGTGTCAGGCGCGGGCGGCATGATTACCGTCGACTGCCGCCACTTCCCCAAACGGGGCGCCAATTCCGCGGGCGTTCTGCGCCAACCCGGCGGTCCCCGGGGCAAGGTCGAAAACTGCCAAGTCGCCGTCATGGTCGGGTACGCGGGCGACAAAGGCCGGGGACTCGTCGATCGCCGTCTGTACATGCCCGAGAAATGGTTCGATGACGATTATTCCGCTCTTCGGGAGGAATGCAAGGTGCCCGAAGGCTCGCGGCACGAAACCAAAAACGTCATGGCCTCGGAAATGATTGCCGAACTGTTCGCCTCCGGGTTGTTTGATTGCGAATACTTGGGCGCGGACGCCTCCTTCGGGAGCGACCCGGATTTTTTGGATTCGTTGCCGGAATGGCTGATCTATTTCGCGAACGTCCGGGATGACGTCCGGGTGTTCGAGATTCGTCCCGGGCGGGCCGCCCCCGGACGCGTCGGCAAAGGCGGGAAGCCGCGCCCCGAGCCAATCGCCACTCCCCGGAAGGTCGGCGAAATCGCCTCCGACACTTCCGAACCGTGGCGGGACGTCGTCCTCGGCATCGGCGCCGAGGGCCCGATCATGGCCCGGGACAAACGCGCGAGAGTGGTCGAGGTTCGGAACGGGATGCCCGGCAAGGAAGTGTGGCTGTACGCCCTGAAACTTCGAGACGGGTCGGTGAATCACGCCCTGTGCAACGCCCCGCCGGACGCGACCCCGGAAGAAATCCGGACTCCGGCCCGGATGCGCCTGGCCGTCGAGCAATGCTTCCGCGAGTGCGAGAAGCACCTCGGGATGAATCATTACGAGGTGAGATCCTGGCCCGGCTGGCACCGTCACGTGCTCTTCACGTTCATGGCCCATCTGTTCGTCAACAAACTCCGTCGAAAGCCCGGCGTCGCGACGGACACCCGGGGGCCCGCCCCGTTCGTCAAAGACCCGGCGCCAACGGATGATTGGCGCAAGGCCGCTCCCGAGATCGGAAACGACCGTCCCGCGCGCCATCCCGAAACCGACGCTTGCCCGAAAGGGCCACGGCGAGTTCCGACGGTTGGGCCGACAAAGGTCATGACCGGGACGGTCCCGCGCCAAGCGGGGGAGGCGTTCGAAAAGTCCCGGCGTTCGCCGATGATCGCGAGCGATCCCTTTTCGCGGCCGCGCCGGGGAAAAAGTTGAAATACCGTTGAACGCGGGGGCCGCACGGCCCCGCCGGGGCGAAAGATGTCGTTCTCGAAAGCACTTTGTGGCACTAATTGTACCTTTCGTACAGATCGTCCCAATCATCCCATCCCTTGCCCGTGACTATCCTCAAGTTAGATGGAGCCACCAACCGCCAGTCGCGATTGTAGATGTCCTCATCGTCCCATTTCAAGTATCGCGTGCTCTTCCCGATACGCACGGCGCACGCTCCGAAAAAGTCGTCGCTCAGATTCAAGTTGTTTCGAAAATACTCCAAAACATACCCGGTTTTTTGGTACAGCACC
>JAITKT010000400.1 GCA_031278225.1 Deltaproteobacteria bacterium | reverse complement strand
TACCTCCCCGTCCGTACCTCCCCGTCCGTACCTCCCCGTCCGTACCTCCCCGTCCGTACCTCCCCGTCCGTACCTCCCCGTCCGTCCCTCCTCATCCGTCCCTCCTCATCCGTACCTCCCCGTCCGCACCTCCCCGTCCGTTCCTCCCCTCTCGAAATCCGCGTCCGGCGCGATTTCCCGGTGGACCCTGCTCGGACTCCCGGCGCAATCCGCCCCTTAAATCAACGGGACCCCCGAGAGGAGGGAGGGGTGGGGAGACTCCCTTTCGGGGGAACCTGTCCCGGACAATTCCGGAGCGGCCGGCGCGGTTCGCGGCGGACCGGCCCGGGACCGTCCGCGGAAGGGCGGACGCCCGGCTTCCGGGTCTCCCCCTTGAAAAGGCCTCGAAAAAGGCTTGGCGACCCGAAGGTTTCGTTTTTTTTTGACAAATTTCGAGATCCGATGTACACTGTCCCCATGAGCCGAAAGATTTGGATGATGGTCGTCCGTTCCCCGGACCCGTCCGATCGGGGCGGTTGCCCTTGAAATGCCGGGGACCTTCCATTATTCTGGTTTTTGGGCCTTTTTTTTGTGTTTTTCACGTTTTTTCCGCCTTTTTCCCGGTTTCGCGCGAAAATCCGGGGGATGACGCCGTCATTTGACCGGCGTCACCGGAAAGACCCCCGACGCGACGGGCTTTCCCCCTTCCCCTCGCTTGCGCGAAACCCGCTCCGCCCCTCATTCCGAAGTTTCCTCAATTGAGAGCCGCCAAACCCGCAAACAAAGCCGAATTGGGCATCCTTGACCGCTTGGGCCTCGCCTTGGCCTCGGCCCTAGTTTTTCCCGTCGCGATGCTTCCCAAATCCGCGTTGAGGCGCCTCTCCCGTCTCGTCGGAAGACTCGTCTTCCTCCTCTTCAAAAAAAGACGTTTAATAGCCGTCCGCAACATCGAGATGGCCAAGGAATCCGGTTTTCTCCCCGAGGAACTGGACTCGACGAAGACCGCCAAAGCGGCCTTCGAAAACCTCGCCCACACCATCGGGGAAGCGATGTGCCTCCACGCCCGGGGCTTCAAGCCCTTCGAGAAGAGCTTCAGGATAGAGGGGGCCGAACGCGTGACGGAAGCCAAGGCGAGATCCCGGGAAACGGGGGCGGGCATCCTGTTTCTGACCGCCCACATGGGAAACTGGGAGCTCCTTCCCCACGCGGTGAGCCGGACCCTTGACATCAAAGTGGCGGTCGTGGGCCGCCGCCAGGGGTCGAAGATACTGGATCGCATGATAGAAAAGGTCCGGACGGGCCCGGGCACGAGCTTCATCTTCAAGGACGGCGGGGCGAGGGAAATGCTCACCGTTCTCCGGGGCGGGGGGGCCCTGGGCACCCTGGTGGACCAGGCGGCCATGGTGGGAAGGGAGTCCGTGCCGCTGTCCTTCATGGGGAGGCTGGCCTACACCAACGTCGGGCCCTTCAAACTGGGCCAGAGAACCGGGGCCATCATGATCCCGCTTTTTTGCCGCAGGGAGGGAGACCTCCACGTGTTCGAGATAAAAGAACCCATCTATCCCGGGGACGAACCGAGGGACGAGGCCTTCTCCCTGAGAACGGCCCAACTCCTGAACGACATCCTGGGAGAAACCGTGAAAAAACACCCCGCGGAATGGCTTTGGTGCCACAGACGCTTCAAAACCCCGGGGGGAGCGAAAAACGACCCTTATCAATTTTGAACCGAAACAAACTCTTTAATCCAAGGAGTCAAAAAAGCATGGGCGAACAGGAACTATTCGACGTGACATTCCTTCCCGACGGCGTGACCGTGAAGGCGCCGAGGGGCGAGAGCATCCTCGAAATCGCCAATCGGGGAAAGATCCACATAAACGCCTCCTGCGGCGGGGAGGGCGTGTGCGGCAGATGCGTGGTGGAACTCAAGTCCGGGACCGTGGAGGCGGACCCGGGCCTCTTCCTCTCGGAGGAGGAATTCCATCAAAAGAACATCAGGCTCGCCTGCAAGGCAACCTGCGACGGCCCGGCCGAGATATTCGTGCCCCTCGAGTCCCGGGGCGACGCCTCCTTCTTCACCAAGGCCGCCCAGGCGGACGAGGCCGTGTCGGCGGAAACCCTGGACCCGACCATAATCCGGACCACCCTGGAACTGACCCCCCCGGACAATTACGACAACGTGAGCGACCTCGACCGGGTGGCGGCCGGCCTCGCGGCGGCGGACATCAAGGACCCGGACATCGATTTCCTCGCCGTGAAAAGCCTCCCCGACGCCCTTCGCTCCTCGAACTTCAAGATAAGGGTCACGACGAACCTGGACATCCCGATCCAGGACCCGGAGGCCAAGCCCAGGGCCAGGATCGTGTCCTTCGACCCTTACGAGGACGACGAGACCCATTACGCCCTGGCCGTGGACGTGGGAACCACCTCCGTCTGGGCGAGACTCGTGAATCTCGCCACGGGCGAGGTCCTCCCGAGCGTGGCCGACCTGAACGGACAGATAGCCTTCGGGGAGGACGTCATAAGCCGCATCGTCTACGCAGGGAAAAAGGACGGGCTTTCCAAACTCCAGGGGCTCGTCGCGGAGACGATAAACAACCTCTTGGGGCGTCTGGAGGAGACTTACCCGGGCTACAGGAAAAAGACCCGCCTCGTCTTCGCGGCGGGGAACACCACCATGAGCCACCTCCTCGCGGGGGTCGACCCCAAAAACATCCGTCTCGCCCCCTACGTTCCGCCGGTCGCGAGCTGGCCAACGATAAGGGCCACCGCGGCGGGCCTCGACGTGGACCCCCGAACGGTTCTCAAGATCTTCCCCTCCGTTTCCAGTTACGTGGGAGGCGACATCGTCTCCGGGGTTCTGGCCTCGGGCTTCTACCAAAGGGAAGAACTGACCCTCTTCATAGACGTGGGCACCAACGGCGAGATCGTCATCGGAAACAAGGACTGGATGACCTGCGCGGCCTGTTCCGCGGGCCCGGCCTTCGAGGGCGGGGGAGTCAAGTTCGGAATGAGGGCCGCCCCCGGCGCAATCGAGAATTTCACCTACGACAGGGAGAAAAAAAGACACTACCTGGGCGTCATCGGCAAGACCAAACCCTCCGGGATCTGCGGTTCCGGCCTCATCAACATAGTGGCCGAGCTCTTCCGGGTCGGGATCGTGACCAAAATGGGCCGCTACCAGGAGGACGCCCCCCTGGTCAGGTCCGGGGAAGACGGCCTCGAATACCTGCTCTCCCCCGCGGAGGAGAGCGCCGGCGGGAAAGACGTGGTCCTCACGGAAATCGACATCGAAAACCTCATCAGGGCCAAGGGGGCCATGTTCTCGGGCTATCAGACCCTGGTGGAGGCCGTGGGCCTCACCCTCGGGGACCTCGAAAGGGTCATCATAGCCGGCGGTTTCGGGAAATCCCTGAACCTCGAAAACGCCATAACCATAGGCCTTCTCCCCAGCCTCCCCCTGGAGCGTTTCCTCTACATCGGAAACGCCTCCCTCTCCGGCGCCACCCTGGCCTCCCTTTCCGGCACCCTGTGGAAAACCGCGAACGAGATAAAAGGCAAAATGACCAACTTCGAGCTCAGCGAAACCCCGGGTTACATGGACAAGTACATGGCTTCCCAATTCATTCCCCACACCGACGCCTCCCTCTTCCCTCCCCGGGAGTGAGGGGGAATTTTCCGGTTCGTCGCCCCGGAAGCGCCCCGCCAAGGCGTTTCCGGGGTTTTCTTTTCCGGGGGACCCGATTCCGCCGGGTGCCGGCCCGGGGGAGCGGTGGCGGAGCGCGGCGTTTGGCCGCCCCCGCGCCCCCGGGCTATAATGCTTCCGCTCCCCCCGTCGTCCCGCGTACGCCCTTGACCCGAAACCCGAAGACGCCCCGAGGTGAAACCGATGCCCGTCCCCGACAGGGAAAAAATCGCGAAGCGCCTGGAATTTTTGCGCCGGGAAATCCGACGCCACAACGATCTGTATTTCAAAAAAGACAGTCCCGAGATAACCGACGCCGAGTACGACGCCCTTCTCCGGGAACTCGAGACGATCGAAAACGAAAATCCGGAACTCAAAACCCCCGACTCCCCCACCTCCCTCGTGGGGGCTCCCGTCCCGGCGGGCCCGGAAGCCCGCGAAACCGGGGAAGCCGGGGAAGCCGGGGAGGCTCTCGGCCCGGTCGCGCACGCGACTCCCATGCTGAGCCTCGAGAAGGCCCTTTCCCCCGAGGAACTCCGCGCCTTCGGGGAGAGGGTCGGGCGCTTTCTGGGGAGCGACGCCGAAGCGGACTGGTTCGTCATGCCCAAGTACGACGGCCTCGCCGCTGAGCTCGTTTACCGCGGGGGGGAACTCGTCCTCGCGTCCACCAGGGGCGACGGCAGGGTCGGGGAAAACGTGACGGCCAACGCCATGACCGTGAGGAACATCCCGAAAAAGCTTCCCCTTTCGAAAATCCCCGGCGGCGGGGACGCGGTTCTCGCGGTCCGGGGCGAAATCCTCATGGAAAAGAGGGAGTTCGCGAGGGTGAACGCCATGAGGGAAGAGGAGGGGCAGCCCCTCTTCGCGAACCCCCGGAACGCCGCCGCGGGGACCATGAGGCAACTGGACGCCAAGAACGCCGGGGAAAGGGTCCTGGACTTCTTCGCGTACGGCGTGGCCGACCCCGACCCCGCGCTTTATTCCCGTTACTCGATCGTTTTGGAGAAACTCCGGGCCTTGGGTTTCGAGGTGGGGCCCCCGGAGTTCACCAAAAAGGCGGGCAATTTGGAAGAAGCCCTGGAAATTTTCCGGGCCATGGAAGAGAAGAGGGAAAGCCTTCCCTTCGACGCGGACGGTCTCGTCATAAACGTCGACTCCCTCGAACTCCGGAAGCGCCTCGGCGACACCTCCCGGGCCCCCCGCTACGCCGTGGCCCTGAAGTTCAAACCGGCCGTGGCCCAAACCGTCGTCCTCGACATCGAAATCCAGGTCGGTAGGACCGGGGCCCTCACCCCCGTGGCCGTCATGGAACCCGTCCGCGTGGGCGGGGCCGCGGTCTCCCAGGCCACCCTCCACAACCGGGACGAACTGGAAAGAAAAGACGTGAGGAAGGGCGACACCGTCCGGATCCACAGGGCGGGGGACGTCATCCCCGAGATCCTGGGAGTGGTCATGGAAAAAAGACCCCCGGATTCGGTCCCCTTCGAGTTTCCGGAAAGGTGCCCCGTCTGCGGGGCCTTGGCGGTCCGACCCGAGGGGGAGGCCGTGATTCGCTGCCCCGACAAAAATTGTCCCGCCCAAATCGAGGAAAGGCTCATCCATTTCACCCGCAAGAACGCCCTGGACATCGAGGGTCTCGGGCCCTCCCTCGCGAAACTTCTCTTGAAGGAAGGCCTCGTCCGGGAACCCTCGGACCTTTTCGGGATGGATCCGGAAAAACTCGCGGCCCTTCCGGGGATGGGAAAAAAGTCCGCCCGAAACGTCCTGGATTCGGTGAACAAAGCCAGGACGGCCGATTTGTGGCGCTTCGTGAACGCCCTCTCCATCCGTCACGTGGGCGAAAGGGCGAGCCAAATTTTGGCCGAGCGCTTCAAAAGCCTCCCGGCCCTTTCCGCGGCGACTCTCGACGACCTCACGGGAATCGAGGGCGTGGGCCCCAAGATGGCCGAAAGCGTCGTGAATTTCTTCCAAAGCCCCTTGAACAAAGAATTCCTCCAAGACCTTCTGGAGGGGAATCTCGGCATCGCGCCGACGGCGCCGACGTCGGAGGCCTCCCCCGACGGCGATTCCGCCGCGGTCGAAAACGAAGCGAGGGGAAAAAACTTCGTCTTCACCGGAACCCTTCCCACGCTTTCCAGGGACGAGGCCAAGGCCAAGGTGATCGCCAAGGGGGGGAAGGTGCTGTCCGCGGTCAGCAAAAAAACCGATTACGCGGTTTTGGGGGAAAATTCCGGAAAAAAACTCGCGGAAGCCCGGAAGTTGGGCGTCCGGACCATTGACGAGGAAGAACTCCTGAAGCTCCTGGGGGAAAACCCCTGAACCCGAGGGAAAAAAAACGGGAACTCCGCCGGTGCCTTCGGGAATTTCAACCGGGGAAAATCCCCCGAAAAAAATGACCGGATCCCGCGGGCGGGCGGCGCCCCCGGGGTCCGGTCAAAAAAAACCGCGAAACCGAAATCAATCGACTTGGTGCGTGCCCAGCATGATGTCCAACTCGTACAACACTTCCTTGAGTTCGTCGGCCTGCTTGTTTAATTCCTGCACGTCGTTTTGAACGGACTGGACGTTCTGCAGGGTTTCGTTCGACGAGTCCCGCATGTGGGCTATGGAGTCCGAGAGCACCCTTATCTTCCCCACCTCCTCGTCCACGGCGGTCATGATGTTTCTGAGGCTGTCGATGGTGTCCGCGGCGGTCGCGGACAGATGGGTGAAGCCCTCCAAAAGCAGTCTCGAGATGCGTTCCCCGTTTTTGACCTGTTCCTGGTTGCTGTCCACGAAGGAGTTGGTGTTTCTGACCGAGTCCGCCGACCTCATGGCGAGGTTTCTCACCTCCTCGGCCACGACCGCGAAGCCCGCCCCCGCGTCACCCGCGCGCGCCGCCTCCACGGAGGCGTTCAGGGCGAGAAGATTCGTCTGAAACGAGATGCTCTCTATGGTTTTCAGGATGTGTCCGATGTTCTGGGAAGACTTGCTGATGGCGTCCATGGCGAGATTCATCTCCTGAACCGCCTTGGTGCCGTTCTCTATTTGGGAGGCGTTGGTGTGACCCAAATCCGCCCCTTCCTTGGCCATGGTCTGGTTCCCCTCGGAAAATCTGGAGAGATCCATCAGGTCCTGGGTCAGTCGATCGAATTGTTGGACCTCGTTCTTCGCGGACTCGGACATGAAAATGGCGCTCTCGTTTATGCTTTTCGCGGCCTGCGACAACCTTTCGTTTTGTTCTTTCAGGCCGCGCGCGAGGTGATTGAGGTTCATCGCCACTTTCATTATCGTGTAGTACACTATGACCCCGAGGATGATCATGCTCGCGAGGTAAAACAACGAATCCTTAACCAGCGTCGAGTATATGGGGGCCATGACTTCCTTTTCCCCGTAAACCGCGGCCACGTACCATCCGGTCGACCGCATGGGAACGAGATAGATAAGCTTCCAAGTCTCCCCGTTCTGGTCGTAAGTGTTTTTGAGACGAACGTAAAAACTTTTTCCGAGTTTCGCGGTGCTCTGAAACTCGCTCCAAATTTCCTTGCTCTTGGCGTCCAAATCGCTCGCGAGGTTTTCGTCTATTATGTTCGCGCTTCTTTGGACCAGGCTTTCTATGGGGTGCGACACGACGCGCCCGTTCTGGGTGATTATGAAATAATAACTCCCCTTGGCGGTCTCGGAGGCGTCGGTGGCGCTCAGGGATTGGATGAACCGGTTCACGGTGTTCGTGGAGATGTCCAAGGCCAACACCCCTTTGACGTTTCCCGTTTGGCCGTCTTTGATTGGAGTCGAGAACGTGCACATCCAGGTGTTGCCGGCCCCTTCGTCGAAATAGGGTTCGGTCCAGTATTGTTTGCCGGTCATCCTGGGGGTCATGTACCAATCGGCCGTTTCTTTGTCGGTCGTGTAGTCGTAGGCCCCGTGCTCGGGATCGATGTAGGTTCTGTTTCCTCTTTCGTTCAGGTAAGGGGCGTAAAACTCCTTGTCGGGCGAGTATTGAAACTTCTCGTGGCCCACGGCGGTGCCCACGATGATGTTGGAGGACTTGATGACGTTGTCCAAGAAAGCGAAATAATCGTCGTCCGTTTTCGGTTCGTCGTTCGAAAGATAAGAGGCGACGAACGAGCCCAGGGGTTCCAAAGACATGAAACGGAGGTCCACCTCCAAAGCCATTTTGGCGACCTCCTGTTCCAACACCCTGTGAGCCGTGTCGAGGGCCTCGTTCATCTCGGATCTGTAAGACACGAAAATGAGCGTCGCGAAAACCAAAAAAAGGGGAATGAAAAACGCGGCCATGAGCTTTGTTTTGAGCGTCATCGAAGAATATCCTCGTGTCGGCGGGACTTGTGAGTTTTTCGGATGAAGGAAGACGTCGCCTTTAAGGCATGAAACGCGGGGGGGGCGGGTTTTACGCGTCAAGCCGCGGTTTTGTCCGCGCCGCGAAGAGTGGCGGGCGTCGCCTTTGACGTTTTTTCCGGAGAAGTTTCAGGCTTCCGACCGGGACCGGGCGTTCGGGCGAAAGCCATGGTCGGTCAATGGTCGATCAATGGGCGGTCAATGGGGGTCAATGGGCGGTCAAAGAGCAATCTGGGGAGGAAATCGTCGAACAATCCCCGAACGCGAAAAAAAGCGTGTCGCGAAAGAGCGGACTCCGAAAAACGGTCATCGGGGAGAAGGATGACGCCGGCGTCCAGGAAGGGAAAGAAAAGCGGAAAATGATATTTTATGACTATATGTGGTTATGATAAACAAAAATAAACAAAGAGAACCGAAAATAAGAAACATCGTACGAAAACGGAAAACGAAAATCAACGCCCGGAGCGCCGCGGCTGGGTCGAAAACGGCTTCAAACGGACTGTTTTTCGAGTCTAGCACTTTCTCCGGGATTTTTGAAGATCCCAAAAGAGAATTTTACCGTTTCAAAGCAAATTGTCAGGCCCTTCGGGTCCGCCCGCGATTGAGCCGGAATCGAAGAGCGGGCGAACCGGAACGGCGCGGAAGCCCGCGGCGCGAAGGACGAAAAAAAGAGTCGGGAAAAGTCGGGTGGTGTCGGGAAGCGGAGGGCGATGCCGGACCGGGGCGGAAAGAGGCGGGCGGAAACGGGGATTGTCCCGGAAACCGGAACGGGGCCCCCCGACCAATCGACGAACCGTCGAATCTCCGAACCGAAAGGGTTCCCGGGATTTCGAAGCGCGCGACGGCCAAAGCCGGGGTCCCGCCGGACGAAGGACGCGGATTTCCCCCAAAAAAAGGAGGGCGGCGGCGGAGAAAGGTTTTGTTTGAAACATCGCCGGGGATTTCGGGGAGGGAGCGGTCGCGGGGCCGGCGCGGCGGGAAAAACCGCGGGGCGGGGATTGCCCGGGCGGCGGAAAGGCGCGGGGACTCAGGATTTTTTCGCCAGGAAATGTTTTTTCATGAGGGCGAAGCCTTCGTCGACCGAAATCCCGGGGCTGTAACCCAAAAGCTCGCGGGTCTTCGTCAAATCGAAATAATGGGAACAGGTAAGGTTCTGGACCGCGAATAACGTGAGGGGCGGCTCATTTTCGACGCGAAAAAGTTTCCATAAAAATTCGAGGACCCGGGAGACAATCTTCGCTTGAGCGACCGAAATCGTGGGCTTCAAAGGGGGCAAACCCATGGAGTCCAACATTTTGTTCAAAAAATCCCTCGAATCCATGGGTTCGCCCTGGGTGAGAAAGAAGGCCTCCCCGGAAACGGGGGCCCCCTCTTCCAGCTTCTTCAGGGCGTGGACGTGGCAGTCGGCCGCGTTGTCGACGAATATGCCGTCGAACATGTAGGGGCCGCCCTTTATGAGCTTCAATCTCCCCGACTTTCTCAGGGCCGCGACGCGGGGCGCGAAGTGGGGATCCCCCGGACCCCAGACGATGTGGGGTCTCAGGGCCAGGGTCTTGAAGGTTTCCCCGTTTCGGGAAAGAACCAGCTCTTCGGCCAGGGCCTTGCTGCGGGCGTAATTGGAGACGGAGTCGAAAGCGTAGGGGGCGCTCTCGTCGACCCCGTTCAAGTCTTTCCCGTCGAAGACCACGCTCGCGGTGGAGGTGAGGACGAAGCGGCTCACCCCGTTTTCTTCCGAGGCCGCGAGAAGCCGCCTCGTGCCCTCGAGGTTCGCCTCCAGGTACTCTTTTTCCGGTCCCCAGACCCCCGCCTTGGCGGCCGCGTGGATCACGGCCCCCACCCCCCCGGTCGCTTTTTTCGAAACGTCGGGGTCGCGCAAGTCCCCGAAAAAGACTTCCGCCCCCGACTTCTCCAGGTTGGGCACGGGCCTTCGGGTGAGAACCCTGACTTCGCGGTTGTCTTCCAAGAGTTTTTCGGCAATCCTGGACCCCAAAAAACCGCTCCCGCCCGTGACCAACACAAGCATACGAAAAGCCTTTCCGGAATTCGTTTTTCGTTTGACGGAAAAAGACAAAGAGACGGAACCGCGGGGCGACCGCGATTCGACCCGCGGACGCGGACGCCGGCGGTCTAATCGTCTTCGTCTTCCCCGTCTTCGTCTTCGTCGTCTTCGTCTTCTTCGTCGTCTTCGTCGTCGTCTTCCCCGTCCTCGCCTTCTTCGTCTTCTTCGTCTTCCCCGTCGTCGTATTCCGCGTCGTCGCCGTCGTCTTCGCCTTCCTCATAATCGTCGCGGTCTTCCCAGACTTCCTCGATGGTCCCCTCACCGTCGCAGGTCACGACGCGAAGGGCTTCCAGGCGGGCGAAATCCCTGATGTCGTCCGCGTGCATGGCCTGAGCCCGGTGCGGATCCGGCGGATTGACTTTTTCCGCGAAGCTCTCGCCGTCTTCCTTGTTTTTGAACACGGGAGCGACATCCTCGCCGTCCACCTCCAGGACGAGCATCTTGTCTCGGGAAACCGTTATGGGACTCACGAGGACCCAAAACCAATCCACTCCCGGCCGTCCCGGGACCTCGCCCTCTTCGCCCTCAAAGACGTCCATATCGCCATCCGTTTCGTCAATCATGTTTGTCTCCAGTGTCGGAATTTTTCGGGTTGGCGGAAAAAAGGGCTCCGCAGCGCAACTCGGCGCCACACTCCGTTGGCTGCGGACCCG
>JAITKT010000398.1 GCA_031278225.1 Deltaproteobacteria bacterium | reverse complement strand
CGCGATTCAACTGGGTGAGTGGAGTTCTGCCGTGTGCTCGTGCGATCAGTCCCGGGCCGCGGTTCGGTTTCGCGGTGGTTCCGGGGGCGGAGGGGGCCCGTCGTCGTCGGGAAAGTCGTCGATGGCGGCTTCCGCGACCTTTTCGGTTACGTCGGGCGGCGACTGGGGCGGAGTGGGCCCGTCGTCGTCGGGAAAGTCGTCGATGGCGGCTTCCGCGACCTTTTCGGAAACTTCGGGAGGCGCCTGGGGCGGAGGGGGCCCGCGACGCGGGTCGTCGGGGTCCGCCGCGGGGGCCTCGGGGGTTTTCGGGACGATGATTTCCGCGGGCGTTTCCGCGGCGGTCGGGGTCGCGGCGGGCGCGGGGGGCGAGGCGGTTTCCGGGGGGGAGGGAGGGGCGTTTTCCGTCCCGGACGGGAGCGGCGGCGCGGTCGCCGCGACGGGCGCCGCGGGCGCGGGGTCGGGGGCGCGGTTCGCGGCTCCGGTGACCGCGGCTTTCACGAGGGCGGGGAGGGAGCCGGGGGAGGTCTCCAAAAGGGCCGTGAGGCGGGCCGTGAGGTTCGCGAGGTTTTCCAGGGGGGCCATCTGGGCGAGGCGGATGACGTGGGCCTCCATGAGCCAACGGGGATGGGGATGGCGGGCGAGGTCCCCGTAGAGTTTCAACCAGGACTCGAAATGCCTGTGGAGGGTGGGGAGGGAGAGGTCTTTCACCGTTTCCCGGTGTTCCCTTTCCTCTTCGTCGGTGAGGTCCATGATCTCCGCGACCCCGGGGGAGGCCTTGAACAGGGTGAGTTCCCGGACCCGCTCGAGGACCTTGAGGGCCAGCTCCTTGAAATCGTGGCCCGAGTCGTAGGCCTCGCGCATGGCGTCCAGGGCCGGGGCCGTTTCCCCCGCGAAGCAGGAGGCCGCGAGCTTGGCCACGAGTTCCTTTCCGATGAGACCCAGGGAGGCGTTCACGGACTCGGCGGTTATCTCCCCCGAGGAGGCTATCACCTGGTCCATGAGGCCCAGGGCGTCCCGCAAACCGCCCTCGGACTGGCGGGCGAGGATGGTGAGGGCGGCGGTCTCGAATGTTATCCCCTCCGACGCGGAAACTTTGGCGAGTCTCGCGACCATGTCCTCGAGCCTGATGCGCTTGAAGTCGTAGCGCTGGCAGCGGGAGAGGATGGTCGCGGGGACCTTGTGGGCCTCGGTCGTGGCGAAGATGAAGACCACGTGTCCGGGGGGCTCCTCGAGGGTTTTCAGAAGGGCGTTGAAGGCGTCCCCGGTTAAGGCGTGGACTTCGTCGATTATGTAGACCTTGAAGCGGCCGGCCGCGGGGAGGAATTTGACCGTGTCCCTCAGGTCCCTTATTTCTTTTATGCCCCTGTTGGAGGCCCCGTCCACCTCCATTATGTCGACGCTCCGGCCGTTTTGGATCTCGAGGCAGGAGGGGCATTCGCCGCAGGGGCGGTCGGTTTCGGAGGAACAGTTCAGGGCCATGGCGAGGAGCCTCGCCGCGGTGGTCTTCCCGACCCCCCGGGGGCCCGTGAAGAGGTAGGCGTGCGCGACGCGGCCCATCTTCAGGGCCCGGGAAAGGGTGTGCCTCACCTGGGGCTGCCCCACCAGGTCCTCGAAGGTCCTGGGTCTGTATTTGCGGGCGAGAACTAGGTAAGACAATCGCTCCTCCCTTTCAATCGGGGCCCGGCGGGGGGACCCCGGAACGGGTTTCGGGTTGGCGGTCCCGGGCTTTCGGGTCGCGGGTTCAGGACAGGGCCTTCCGGCACTTGTCGCAGACCCCGGACCCGTCCCGCGGGACCTCCGGGCGCCTGTTCCAGCAGCGGGGGCATTTGGGGTCTTCGCATTCCCCGACGGTTATGACGACGGGCTCCTCGGGCGAGGCCTTTCCGCCCTCGGCGAGTTCGACCTTGGAGACGATGAAGAGCTCCGGAAGGAGTTTTTCGCGTTTCCGGAGAAGTTCAAGCGCGTCCCCGCGGGCCTCGACGAGGAGCTTCGCGTCCAGGGAAGAGCCGATGGTCTTGGCTCGCCTCGCCTCCTCCAGGGCCTTGTTCGCGAGGGAGCGGATGGCGGTGAGGCTTTCCATTTCCCCCCGGAGTTTGGGGTTTTCCCAGAGGGGGTCAGCCTCGGGGAAAGGGGCGAGAAAGACGCTCTCGGGTTTGGGGGAGGTTTCCGGGAGATGGGACCAGATCTCCTCGGCCGTGAAGGAGAGGATGGGGGCCATGAGCCTCGTCGCGGCGGAGAGGATCGTCCAGATGACGGTCTGGCTGGACCGCCTCGCGGGGTCTGAGGCCTTGAAGGTGTAGAGCCTGTCCTTGAGGATGTCGAGATAAAAGGAGGAAAGGTTCCCGAAGTGGTTGTTCATGCCGTGGTAGACGTCGTGGAAGGCGTATTCGTCGTAGGAGGCCTTGACCGCCTTGACCGTCGCGGCGAGGGCGTCCAGGGCGTGAAGGTCGAAGGGGTCCGCGATGTCCCCGACCGGGACCCGATCCCTGTCCGGGTCGAAGTCCCCGAGGTTTCCGAGGATGAAGCGGGCCGTGTTGCGGAAATTGAAATAGGCCTTGACCAGCATGTCCATTATGGTCCCCGAGACCCTCACGTCGTCCCGGTAGTTCTCCGAGGCCACCCAGAGGCGGAGGATGTCGGCCCCGTGTTTCTTTATTATCTCCCCCGGTTCGATCGTGTTCCCCAGGGATTTGCTCATCTTTTTCCCGTTTCCGTCCACCACGTAGCCGTGGGTCACGACCTCCCGGTAGGGGGCCCTTCCCCTGTTCGCGACGGAGAGCAAAAGCGACGAATGGAACCAGCCCCTGTGCTGGTCGCTCCCCTCGAGGTACATGTCGGCGAGATCGGGGAGATAATCCCTGTCCTCGGTCACGGCGGCGAAGGAGGCCCCGGAATCGAACCAGACGTCCAAGATGTCGGTCTCCTTTTTGAAGCGGTCGCCCCCGCAGCGGGGGCAGGTCTGGCCGGGGGGGAGAAGGTCCTTCGCGTCCGCCTCGAACCAGACGTCCGCGCCTTTTTCGCGGAAGAGTTCGAAGAGCCTGTCCCGCAATTCCCGGGAATAGAACCACTCCCCGCAGGTCTCGCAGAAGAAGATCGTTATCGGCACCCCCCAGGTCCTCTGGCGGGAGACGCACCAGTCCGGACGGTTTTCCACCATGCCCCGGATGCGTTCCCTGCCCCTCGCGGGGATCCATTTGACCGAGTCTATGGCCTCGAGGCTCTTCTTTCTCAAATCCCCCTCTTCCATGGATATGAACCATTGGGGGGTGGCCCTGAAGACCACGGGCTTTTTGCATCTCCAGCAGTGGGGATACTGGTGCGAAAGCTTTTCGACCCCGAGGATCGCGCCCTTCTCCTTAAGGAGCTCGATCACCGTCCCGTTGGCCTCGAGGACCTTCGTTCCGGCGAGGCCGGGGACCGCGTCCGTGAAGCGGGCCTCGTCGTCCAGGGGGGAGAAGATCTCGAGATTGTTGGCGAGTCCGAGCTCGTAGTCCTCCCGCCCGTGCCCGGGGGCCGTGTGAACGAGGCCCGTGCCCTGGTCGAGGGTGACGTGGCGGGCCGGGAGAAGAACCGATTTCCCGGGAAACAGGGGGTGCCTCGTCTTCA
>JAITKT010000338.1 GCA_031278225.1 Deltaproteobacteria bacterium | reverse complement strand
GCTTCGACCAACGGCTTTTCCGTCGAAGCTCCCTCGATCCGGGGGAACACCGGAATCGGGGTGGCGGGCGTTACCTTGAAGCCTTCGGCGCGGCTGCCCCCGTGTTTTGATTTGGGTGTTCAAGGTTACGTCGGGAAGAGGAAAGGCGCGACGGAAAGTCTTTTGATGAGGATTGAATTCCGATCCGCGAAAAAGCGCTCGGGCGTCATCTCCGCGGCGAATCCCCGGAAACGCCCGCGAAGGTCCGTTTGACCCGTCATCGGAGGCTTCGTCGATTATGTCGTTTGGGAACGCCGTTCCCGAAGGCTTCCCCGACGGTCGCGCGGTCAAATCCTAAAACGGGCTTTTTTTCGCGCCCTCGGGAAGAACGTCGGGGTTCGCGGCGTCCCACAGGGTGAAATAGCCCGTCTCGTCGGGTTCGTGCCCGGCGCCCAAAAAATCCAGGATCCCCTCGGACGTTTCCGCGAGCTTTTTGAGCTCCCTTTCGGTCAGTTTGGGTTTCATGCCGTCATCCGCCGCCGGGGTTCCGGAGTCCGTCGCGGTGGCGTTTCGGGCCGCGGGGTTCGGGGCGCCGTTCTCCCGGGTTCCGGCGTTTTCGATCCGGGCGTCATTCGGGCCGGCCACTTCGGTCATCCTCAGGGCGGCGTCCGAGAAGTTTTCGTTCGCGGCCATGTGGGGATTGGAGTCCTCGTAGAAGAAGAGGCTCCTTTCCGTTTCCCGGGCCTCGAGTCCGGCCGTTCCGGGGACGGGCGACGCGGGAGGGGTTTCCTTCGGGGGGATGTCGCCCGCGGCGTAAATCAGCTGAATGCGGCAGTCGGGGATTTTTCGCCCGCAGTTGGACCAGACGTAGGTGGGGGCGACGGACACCCGGCTGAGTTTCGCGCCCCCGTCCTTTTCTTTTTCGAAATCCACCGCGAGGATGACGCTTCTCTCCCTCGGGGGCGTCCTCTGGTTGGAAACGAAGTTCCCCAGGGAATAGGCCACGAGGGCCCGACCCTTTTCCCCCGGCACCACGGTCATGGGCTGAAGCACGTGGGGATGGGTCCCTATCACGAGGTCCGCCCCGTTTTCCACCGCGAAGCCGGCGAGCTTCTTCTGGTCCGGGGAGGGGGTCGTTTGATATTCCGCGCCCCAGTGGATGAGACACACTATGACGTCCATCCCGTGTTCCTTGGCTATTTTTATGCCTTCCAGAATCGCGTTTTCCCCGTGGAGGTTGACCTTCACGGGGTTTTCGGGATCCTCTTTCAACTCCGCGTTGGTTCCGTAGGTGTGGTTCAACAGGGCGAACTTCACGCCCTCGTACTCGAGGAGCAGGGGCTGATTGGGGACCATGTCGCCCAAGGTGAGGCCGGTATGGAAAAAACCGGCGTCTTCGATGGTCTTCGCGGTCCTCAGGACCCCCTCCGCGCCCTTGTCGAAGATGTGGTTGTTGGCCAGGGTCAGAACCGACACCCCCAGCTCCTTCAGGGCGGTCAAAAGCTCGTCGGGGGAATTGAACCTGGGATAGCCGCTGAAACCCTTGTCTTTCCCGGAAAGCGTGGTCTCGAAATTCCCCACGACCATGCCTTTTTCAAGCAGGGGTTTGACGTTCAGGACCTGGGGACCGAAGTCGTGAGAGCCGTCCTTCTTGAGCGCCACCTTGATCTGCTGACCGTGGACCATGATGTCGCCCAGGAAAATCAACCTGACGGGTTTCGGTCCGGCGTTCGCGTTCGGCCCCGGTCTTCTTCCCGCGGCTTCCGTCGGGGCGAGGGTGTTTTTCCCGCCCGCCAGGGCGTTTTCGACCGCGGGTCCCCGGGTCGGGCGCGCGGGTACGTTGCCCGAAAGTCCGGAGGCGGCTTCGGGGCCGGCCGCGGGACTCGCTGGGGGGATGCCGGACGCCCGCGCGAGGTCGCGGTTTATTTCGAAGATGACGGTTCCCGCGGCTTCGGAAGCGGAGGCCGCGAGGGCGGCCGCTTCGCCCCGGGCGGCCGCGGAAGCCGGGTCCGAAGTTTCTTTCGGGGCGTTTCCCGGACTCCGCGCGGCCGTTCCCCCGGAAGCCCGGGCGGGGGCGGAGACGGGGGTTCGGATCTCGTAGACCACCACCCCGTTTTCCCCGGGGTCGCCCGAAAACCCGCCGTCCCGGGCGCCGGAAAGTCCCGGGACCGCGAGGAACGCGAGAAAGAAAGAAAAGATCGTCAAGGTTTTCGCGGACAAACTGTTTGGCATGACACACCCGGAAAAAAACCGAAAAAAACCGGAAACCCGGCGAGGAGACCCGTCAGACGAACTTCACCATGAACTTTCTCTCGCGGGGACCGTCAAACTCGCAAAAGAAGACACCCTGCCAGACGCCCAGGACGAGGGAGCCGTTTTCGACCATGATCGTGACGGAGGAGCCGACCGCCGAGGCCTTGAGGTGGGCGTGGCTGTTTCCCTCGGCGTGCCGGAATTCTTTCCTGTCCGGAAAGGCTTTTTCCAGACCGAGAAGGATATCGTCCCGCACGTCCGGGTCGGCGCTTTCGTTTATGGTCACCGCGGCGGTGGTGTGGGGAACGAAAACCGCGCACAGACCGTCTTTGAATCCCGAATCGCTCAGGGCCTCTTTCACCTGACCGGTGACATCCATGAAACCCCGCTTGGGGGTGGTGAGCTTGAAAACGCGCATTTTGTGGGTCCCCGGTCGAATGGTTTAAATTTGAAGGAATAAAACGCGAAACTCGCGTTATTTTAGCATATTTCCGCGAAAAATAATCGGTTATAACCGATTCGCGGCGTCGAATCGGGGTTTTGAAGCCCGAAAGGACGAAAATCTTCTCCCGCGGGGCGGGAAACGGACCCCGAAAAACGCCCCCTCCGACGGGTGACGAAAGCGGAGGGAGCGGGATGGGGCGGGGGAGGGGGGCCGGATTTCCCGGCGCGACAAAAAAAGGCGCGGGCGCCGGGGAGCCATGGTCCCCGGCGACTCGCGCCCGCCGATGGGAGAGGGAGTCCGAATCCCCTTCCCCGTTTGTCCCGAAAGTCCCCCGAAACGGAGCCCGTCCGCGGCCCGGGCGGGAATGCCCCGGGGCCCCGGGCTTTTTCGGGGGCTATTCCACGTGAACCGTGATCTTCTTCTTCAGACTGAACTTCTTGAGCTTGTAGTTCATGAGCTGAGGGGAGATCTTCAAGCTTCTCGCGGCTTTGGCCGCGTTTCCCCCCGCGGCCTCCAGGGCGGCGGCGATGCGTTCCGCCTCCGCGGGGCGGTTCAGAAAATGCGGGGTCTTCGCGTCGGAGTCGGTCCGGGCCAGGGCGCCCTTGAGGAAGACCGAGAGGAGGGTCGCGTTGAAGTGCTGAAACCTCAAGACGGTCTCGTTCTCGGGAATCATATTCATGGCGCCCTCGATCGCGCTTTCGAGCTCGCGGACGTTCCCGGGCCAGTCATGCCCGTTGAAGGCGGGCTTCAGCTCGTCATCGAGGCCCGTCACGTTTTTGCCGAGCTTCAGGTTCATCTTCCCGATGAAGTGGTCGCAAAGAAGGGCTATGTCGCTTTTGCGGTTCCTCAAGGGCGGAAGGTTCACGATCACGACTCCGAGTCGCAACACGAGTTCGGGGTTCAGGATCCTTCCCGCCACCCCCTCCTTGGGTTCCACGCT
>JAITKT010000310.1 GCA_031278225.1 Deltaproteobacteria bacterium | reverse complement strand
AGGAAAAAGCTCGGGAGATCCGTTTCGAATTCCAAAAGATTTCCCGCGGTCCGCCTCGATTTCCTTTCGTCCCGGCGGGCGAGGGCGTCCGCGACGTCCGAGTCTTCCGCGTCCCGCGGGTCGCCGGCGGCCGCGTCGACCGAAGCGACGGCGGTCGGGTCGCCGCCGGCCGCGTCGCCGCCGGCCGCGGGAGTAGCGGAAACCGCTTCGCCCGAAGCGACGGCGGTCGGGTCGCCGCCTGCCGCGGGAGTCGCGGACGCGTCGGACGAACTTGGGACCGCGCGGACCGCGGCGGCCGAATCGAAGGGCGCGGGTCTTTCGAATTCGGACTGGAGAGCGACGAAGCCCAGAATGGCCAATATTCCCAAGAGCGCGACGACCGCCGCGAGGACCAGGGTGTTTTTGTTTTTAAATGTGTTTTTCAACGCGTCTTTCATGCGGGCTCCGTTTCGGTTTCGAGGGGGGGCGGGGGCGTTCCCGGCGCCCGTCCCCGCCGGGGTTCATTCGAGGGAAATTATCGGGGCGTCGGAGATTCGAGGCTCGGGGTTCGTGACTTCGAACGCGGCCCGGGCCACCATGTTTCTTCCGTCCATGAGGGTCACGACGTGTTTTCCGGGACCGAGGTCGACGAAGGGGGTGGGTCCGTCGGTTTCGGGGACAAAGACCGAGTCGGCGTACCACCACGTCCGGCCCGAGGTTCCCTCGGCCTTGAGGGGGAGGCGCGCCCCGGTTCCGGAAGAGGCGTAGACGCCCCCGTTCCGGGGTGAAATCACCCGCGGGGCCTCGAATCTTCCCCCGGTCCCTTTTTTGGCGTTCGCCATGAAATTTTTGAGCTCGGGGGGCCAGTCGAGAAAAGGCTTTCCGAGTTCGCGGCCGTGGAGGACGCAGGGGTGGGTTTTGGCGCCGGCTTCGATCCGATGAGCCAAGACCCCGTCCGGACAGTCGGGTCCGACGGGGGCCCCGGAGACCGGGCAGGCGAGATAGGTTTGGACGCCTTTGGGGGGTTTTCGGGGACGGGCCTTTTCCCCGAGGGCCCCGAAGAGGTTCGCGGCGGCGGGACCCAAGGCGGTCAAACCCGTCAGATCCCCGCGACCCTTTCCGGAGGGGTCCCCGAGCCAGAGGACCAGGGTGTGTTCGCGGGACCACATGGCGATCCAGGCGTCCCTGAAGCCGTGGGAGGTTCCGGTCTTGAAGGGGAGCCCGGTTCTTTCGGCGCCCCTCGGGAGACGGGAGTCGTCGGTCAGGGAATCGTTCGCGAGAAAGGCCGCGGCCTCGGAGAAGAGTTCCGGGGGTCCGGTCGTTTCGCGGCCGGGGACCGGGTCCCCGGCCGCGGGAAGGAAGGCGGGCTCGAAGTTTTTTCCGCCCCTCGCGAGAAGGCCGTAGGCCTTCAAAAGTTCCATGAGGGTCACTTCGGCGCCGCCCAGGATGAGGGAGTCCCCGTAATCCCCCCGGGGGTTTATCCTCTTGAATCCGAGGCTTCTCAAAAACCGTTGGGTCTTCCGGGTCCCCACCATCCGCAAAACCCTCCCCGCGGGTACGTTGAGGCTCCGGGCCAGGGCCGTTTTCGCGGAGACCGGCCCCGCGTGCCTCCCGTCGAAGTTCCGGGGAGCGGCCCCGGCCATGCCGAAGGGGGTGTCGGCCAACATGGTCGCGGGGGTTATGATGTTTTCGGCGAAGGCCAGAAGATAGACGAAGGGCTTCAGGGTGGATCCGGGGGAGCGCGGGGCGACCGCGCAGTCGACGTGGGGAAAGGGGCCGTCCGACCTCGCGTTTCCCTCGTAGGCCACCACCTCCCCCGTCCGGTTGTCGAGGATGGCCCCGGCCCCCGCGATCTCCCGGGGGAATTTTTCGAGGGCGCTCCCCAGGGCCCGCCCGAGTTCCCTCTGAAGTCCCCGGTCGAGGGTCGTGACCACCCCCGGATCCTTGCCCCTCGCCGCGCCCCGGAACGCGGGGTTCCCGGGGTCCGCGAACCTTCGGGCGAAGAGGGGATTCTCCCTCGGGAAGGGATGGGTCCGGGAGGTGACGGGTTCGGCCAGGGCCGCCCGGTATTCTTTTTCCCCTATGGCTTCCCGTTCCCGCATGAGGGTCAGGAGAAAATCCCTTCTTTCCCTCGCCTTTTCCGGGTGGCGGTCGGGCCTGTAGAGGGCGGGGCCCCGGAGGATCGCGACGAGGAGAGTGGCCTCCCCCAGGGAGAGTTCCCCGGGGGTCTTTCCGAAGTAATGACGCGCCGCGGCCCCCGCGCCCCTCACGTTTCCCCCGAAGGGGGCCCTGTTGAGGTAGAGCTCCAGGATCTCGTCCTTCGCGAGCGCCCTTTCCAGTTTCAGGGCCTTGAAAAACTCGAGATATTTGGAAAAAAGGTTTCTTTTCCTCGGTTCCGCGAGCCTCACCAGCTGGGCCGTGATGGTCGAGGCCCCGGAAACCACCCGGAAATTTTTCGCGTTTTGGAAAAGCGCCCGGAGAAGGGCCCGGACGTCCATGCCGGGATGGCGGTAAAAACGCCTGTCCTCGATGTTGACGGCCGCGAAGGGGAGCCAGGGCCCCATGTCCCCGAGTTTGACGGGAAGGAGCCATTCCCCGTCCCCGCTGAGGCCCGCGAAAAAAATCTCCCCGTCGGCGTATTTCACCGTCGGGGAGAAGACGTAGTCCGCGGGATCGGTTTCGGGAACGAGAAGCCAACTCGCGAGAAACGCGAGAAAAAGAAAGAGGGCCGCGAGCGTCCCGAGACGAAAGGCCTTCCCGAAAAAGGCGGCCCCGGCGGCCGGGCGATCCCGACCTTCCGGGCGGTCCCGACCTTCCGGGCGATCCCGACCTTCGGTTCTTTCTTTTTGTTTCGCGCGATCCCCGCGCCCCTTGTCGTCCATCTCGATGAAAAACCTTCCCGTGAAATCGAAAACCGGGGGGGAAAAACGATTCCCGCGACCCGCGATCGTTAAGTCTTGAAGAAACGGTCGGCCGCCGAAGCGCCGGGGTCCGGAAGCCCCGGGGGCCCGCGCTCCCGGGGCCCGCATTGGGAAAGATAACACCCCGAAATGGAAAATTCATGGAGACGGGGTGGACGGGGTGTGGAAACGGGATGGTCTTCGCGCGCGCGAGGGTCCCCCGGGAGCGCCAAAAAAAAGGGGGGGGGGAAGGGGGGACCCGGCCGTCGC
>JAITKT010000228.1 GCA_031278225.1 Deltaproteobacteria bacterium | reverse complement strand
ACCCCCCGCGGGCGCCCGCCCCACCGCGCCACCGGCGCGCACAGCCCCACCCGCCCCCCCCCCCGACCGCGGGCCCGGGGGGGGCAACCGAAAAGGCCTTTGAAATCCCTCCCCCGGGGGTATTTCCGCGTTTTCGCCTAGGGTTCGGGGTAAATCTTGAACTTCTCGACCATGCGGAGGGGTTTTAAGGATTCCTTGGAACGCCGGAGACCCGGGAGTCCCAGGTCCTGTTCCCTGTTGACGTAAACGGCGTCGGGGAAAATGAGCCCGCAGAAATTGGAAAAGAGGGCGACGTAGATTCCCCGGAGTTCGGGATTGCCCTTCTCCACGTGGACCACGACCGTGTCTTCGTTCAACATTTCGCCCACGGAAAAGGCCTCTATGGCCCCGTCCACCTTCACGGCCAACCCCGCGACCCCCAACTCGTCGAAATGGGTGAGAATGGCGTGAATGGCCTCTTTTTCCTTAATCAGGTGGGACTCGGAAACCCCCGCCTCCAATTTGCTCGTGAGCCACTTGTCCTCCACGGCCACCAGTTCGTCGTGGAGGGCGGGGGTTATGGGCTCGAGGCTGTGTTTGTGGTTTTGCCTGAAATAATTGTAGTGGTTCTTCTTCTGATGCATGGACCTTCCCGAGAGTGTTTTGAGCTTTTCGTTCAGGTAGACGTAGTCGTCGTTGTCCCTGTCCGGCTCGATCCTCCAGGAGGGCCTCTCTTTCGCGACGAATTCCATCGCCTCCCTGGGAACCCTCGAAAACAGGGGCTTCTCCATGCTCGCGGCGGCGAAGTCCCAGACCCCGGCGTTTTTGAAATCTCCCAAGGGGGGAAAACAGAAACACTCGCCCTCCCCCTCCCCGGGGCAGGACCTGACTATCAGACAGTCCCCCTCCCGGGTCCAGGAGAACCCGTAGTAGTTCATCCAGATGAACATGTTGGTGAAATTGGCGTCGGAGCCCGTCAGGGGATGCTTGGCGGCTTGTTCCGCGAAGACGGCTCCGTCTTCCAGGGTCAGGGTTTTGAAAGGCATGCGCTGGTCACCGGGGATCGGTCGTGATGGCGAAAAGACTCGCTTTTCGACGCGGCCCGGAGGCAAAGAAACCCCCCGGGGCGGTCGCGAAAAGTCATTATGTTTCTTTTTCCTCCCCTTTTCAAGCGACGCGCGGGATGTCCCCGCCGCTCTTGACTCTCCCGGCGGGAACGACGAAATCGGCCCCGGCGGGCGGCGTTTCCGGGGTCTCCCCCTCCCGACGAGGGAAGCGGACCGGGATTTCGGCCCCGGGACGGAAACTCCCCCCGGGGATTTGGGAAGGACCTTCATCCCGTCGGGAAAGCCCCCCCGGAATCCCCGGGTCTTGTCCCGGAACCCGGAAACGACGCCTCGCGGGAAATCCCCCGGCGTCTCTCTCCCCGGGGTCCCGTTTTCGCGGGAATCGACAAGAACCCCGGAGCCGGGCGGGGACCGGCGCGGGGAATCGGGTTTTTCGGCGGATTGCCCTCAGTTCGACCGACGTCTCTTTTGACGTCTCGCGCGCGACGACGCGGGTGGGAAGTCGATTACCCGGTCGATCGGTCCGCTTCGTTGGCGATTGTCGGGCCGAAATCATCCCGGCGGTCCCGTTTGACATAAGCGCGAAAAAAATATTTTAACCTACGTTCGAAGAAAAAAGTTTAATTAAATTAAAATAAATTTGCTTTGCTTCGTCATATTCGGTTATCATGACGTCGTTCGAATTATTGCTTTTCTCCCGCGGCAAAACGCGAAAAGAGGTTCCCATGACACGAATGACACGGACGACACGGACGACGCGGGCTACGCGAAAGTCATTCAACGCGGCCGGGCCCTGCGATCCCGCGGACCATTACATGTTGCCCGCCTTGCCGAGGCTGCCCGGAATCAAGAATTTGATTGAAAAGAAAAAAAGCTTCGTCATCACCGCTCCGCCGCGGTCGGGGAAGACGACCATTTTACACTCCGTCGTTTTCGACCTGAACAAGGAAGGGAAGCGCCTGGCCCTGCGTTGCGACCTGGAAACGATTCGGGGGATTGACGATGTCGACGGGGCCATGAACGCGCTCCTCGAAAACCTTCGGCTATCTTTGAGGTTTTCGGGAGCCGAAGCCTTGAAAAAAGCCGGGGAGGACGAATCGCTCGCCAAGCCCGCGTCCGATCCCGCGTTCAAAGGCCGTCCCCTGGAGCTTTGGCTGAGAACTCTTTGCTCGAGGCTCGAAAAAGACCTGGTGATTCTTTTCGACGGGGCGGACTGTCCGAGCGGGGGAGTCCTCATGTCCTTTTTCCGGCAACTGAGGTCGGGATTCGCGGAAAGCGGACGAAATCCTTTCCCCCGTTCCGTCGGTCTCGCGGGAGTGAGAGACGTCCGGAACCGGGTGCCCGAAACATGCCCCGGCGAAAGGCCGGACCCGCTTCTCTTCGTCGATTTCGCGAAGAACCCGCTGACGCCGAAGGATTTCACGCTTGCCGAGATGAAAGCCCTTTACGCCCAACATGCCGAAGCGTCGGGACAAGCGTTCACCGGGAAGGCGGTCCTCAGGGCGCGGCAATGGTCCGAGGGTCACCCGGGGTTGGTGAACGCCTTGGCCGGCGAGGTCGTCGAAAACATTTTCGATTCCGATTACGATTTAAAGGTGACCGAAGCTCTCATCGACGACGCCGCGAAAAATATCCTGAAAAGACGGAACCCGCTCTTCGACCGCTTGTCGGAAAATCTCCCCGACCCCGGGGTGCGAAGGGTTGTCGGACCCATGCTGGCGGGGGGTGTGGTTTCGTCCTTCCCGAAAGACGAAGCCGATGACGTCGGGGGGAGCGCGGATGACGGGCGGTTTGCCATGGACCTGGGTCTCGTGAAAAAAAACGGTTCGTTTCGTCCGGCAAATCCGATTTACCATGCCGCCCTCGCGAGACATCTGAGCTTCTCCGCCATGACGTTTCTTCCGCGAAAACGCGAAGGCGAACGGACCGATCGCGAAAAACCCGGCATGATGGACATTTTAAGGAAATTCAGCCGGTTATGGAACAAAAGCGGCCATGATTGCCTCAAGAATTTTTTCTGCCCGGAAGCCGCCCCTTACCTCGCGTTGTTCGCTTTCCTTCATGAGGTTCTGGGCGGAACGGCCGAAGTCAAAGCGGAATACGCCGGCCCGGGACGGTTTTCCGACATTGTCGCGATTAGCGGCGGGAAAAAACTCGTTGTCGCGACGGAGTGCCATCGGAGATGTCCGGAGACGCGCGAAAACAGGAAGCGACTCGAAAAGCTGATGGAACGAAAATTGGCGGACGATTGTTGGATGGTCGTGTTCACCGGAAATGTCAAAAAAGGCTTTGAAATTCAAGAATCGGTGAAGTGGCACCATGTGTCGGGTTGTCGGATCATCGTCGAAATTGGTTAATCGCGCTGATTTCCCGAGGAAATCCGAGGCCGTTCCCGCGGCTCCCGGGCACCGGCGAATACCGTCGTCGTTCGCGCGCCATTTGCGAAAAATGAGTTTCAACGTCATGTCGCGAGGGTTTCTCCGCCCCGCGAAGTCCGATTGAAAAGAGGTTACCTTGACGATCGCCGAAACCAAACGTTTCAACGCCTCGGGCCCCTGTCTTTCCCGGGACCATTACGCGTTGCCGCGCCATTCGATCTTACGCGAAATCATGGATTTGGCGGACAGGAAACGATACTTCGTCCTTAAAGGACCGCCGCGGTCGGGTAAGACGACTCTCGCTCTGGCCGCGAGGGATGAGTTGAACAAGACGGGAAAACACCTCGCCCTGTATTGCGATCTGGACTCGCTTCGTTCCGTCCCGGACCCGGGTGAGGCCATGAGCGCGGTCGCGGCGAATCTTCTTCGCGACTTTGATTCCGCCGGGGTCGAAACCGCGACGAAAGACGTGGAAAAGGACGCTTTGGCGAAACTCTCTTCGAAATCCGCGCGAGAAGTGGCCGGGCTTCGAGTTTTTCTCACCGAACTTTCCGCGAAACTCTCGAATAATCTCGTGATTTTCTTCGACAACGCCGATTGTCTCCCGGGCCCGGTCCTCATGACCTTTTTATTACAGCTCAAAACCGGCCGCGAGAACGGACGCCAAAACCCCTTCCCCGGCTCCGTCGCCTTCGTCGGCCGGCGAAGCGTCCAGGACCTTAAGCTCAAGACACGACCCGAATCCGCGCTGACGAGCTCGTTCCGCTTCTTTGACGTCATATCCGAGGTCCTGACGGCCGCCGATTTCACCCCGACGGAGACGCGAACCCTTTACTCCCAACACGCGAAGGCGACCGGACAAGTGTTTAAGAAAGCCGCCGCGAGGAAGGCGTGGCGTTGGACCGAGGGTCAGCCCGGGTTAATCAACGCCCTGGCCCGCGAAGTGGTCGAAAACATCTTGTCTTTCGATTACGGCGAGGTCGTGACCGCTTCTCTCGTCGACAAGGCGGCCGACAACGTCATGAAAAGACGGGACGCTCACATGAACTCTTTGTTGGCGAATCTGAAGGATCCCGCCATGCTGAGTTTTTTGGAACCCATGTTCTCGGCCGCGGAAAAGAAACCTCGCGGGAGAACCGATCTCGAAAACGCCCTGTCGTTTCACGACGATCTTCGATCCATCCTGGATTCGGGGCTCGTGAAACAAGACCGCGTGTCATTGCGTCCCGCGAATCCCATTCACGCCACCGTCATCGCGAGAATCTTAAACAAAGACGCTAAATCCATGCTCTCGACGAGTTTCGTGGCCAAATGGTTGGACGACAAAACCATCGACGCCAACGTCGCCTTGAAAGGCTTTCGACGTTTTTTCGAACATGTCCGCCGATGGTGATATTCATGACGTCGTGAGCGGAAAACCTTGATTTATCCCCGAACACCCTTTCGGGCGGACATTTTCATGGGATTCGCCCGGACCGGAACCGAATTTTTTTAAACGCCGTCTCCGACGACCCGAACAAGGAATGGTCATGCCTCGCCCCCCCGTCGCGACCCGAAAACGATTCGAGCGTTTCCGCCGCGGGCGTTCGCGGGCGTTTTTTGTCATGACGCGTCGCGCTCCCGACGTCAGACGCGCGGTCGCGGTCGTCCCCTTCCCCGATCCCGCGGGAAAGGCCATCCCGTCGGGGTCGTTCCGGGGGAGCTTTCCGGAAAGACGGCCCCGTCTTCCGGAATCGAAATTTTTAAATTCCGGCGCCCGCGACTCGGGGTCGATGGCGATTACGAAAAAACGAAGACTTCGCGGCGCCGATTCGGAGGGTCCCGAAACGCGGGGGTTGTCCGGGGGAAACGGCGGGAAAGTCTTTTTTTCTTTTTCCGGATCGTTATCGCCGAGGCCGGAGTTCCGCGCGGTCGCGGGGGGGTCTTAAGCCACTTCCGTGCGCTGCGGGGGGACGTCCGCGGGATCTATCCATTTGGCGATGGTCTTGAAGAGCTCCTGGACGTCTATGGGTTTGCTCACGTGGTCGTTCATGCCGGTATTGAGGCTCAGCTCCCGGTCGCCGCTCATGGCGTGGGCCGTCATGGCGACTATGGGGAGCTTTTGGAGAGCGGGGATTTTTCTCATGGCCCGGGTGGCCTCGAGTCCGTCCATGACGGGCATCTGGATGTCCATGAGGACCAGGAGAAAGTCGTCGGCCTGGGCCTTTTCCAGCCCTTCCTTGCCGTTGTTGGCGATGGTCACGCGGAAGCCGGCCTTTCTCAAAATGCGGCTCGCCACCAGCTGATTCACCTCGTTGTCCTCCACGAGCAATATCTTGGCCCCCTTGAGATGGGCCACCAGATCGCCGTAATCGCTCTGTTTCGTCTTTTTCCTGACGGGCTGCTTCGCGGGTTCCCGGCGGACCATGAGCTCGTGGAGATTGTTTTGGAGGTGGGTTATGGAATAGGGTTTGGAGATGACGAGCCTCACCCCGAGTTTGTCGGCGGTCTCCTGCTGGTCGTTGGTCACGGGACCGGAGACCATGAGAACGGCCCGGGGGCGGGTGAGGGCCCCCAGCTCCCTGAAGATCGCCCCGAGGGTTTCCGGTCCGTCCAAGCCGGGCATGTCCCAGTCCATGACGATGAGGTCGGGGATCGTGGGTTCTTCCTTTTGTTTCAGGGCCTTGATCCTCGTGATCGCGGCCTCCCCCGAGAGAAACCTCGCCACCTGAAACCCGAGGATCACGAGGTTGGTGGAAAGGACCTGGAGGGAGGAGGGATTGTTGTCCACGGCCATGGCCGTGAAATTCCGGAAGGGAGGCTCGACCGCGGGCGTCCGGAACCATTTCTCCTTCAGATCGAAACGCGCCGTGAAGGTGAAGGTGCTTCCCTTGTCGGGGACGGACTCGCAGAAGATGGTCCCGTTCATCATCTCCACGAGCCTCTTGGTTATGGTGAGACCCAGTCCCGTTCCCCCGTACTTTCTGGTGGTCGAGCTGTCGGCCTGGGTGAAGGGGGTGAAGAGCCGCGCCGCCTGTTCCTTGGTTAAGCCTATCCCCGTGTCCCTCACGGTGAATTTCACGGTGACGGAAAGAGGAATCTCCTCCATGAGCTCCACCCTTATCCCCACCTCTCCCCTGTTGGTGAATTTTATGGCGTTGCTCAAGAGGTTGTTCAAAATCTGGCTGAGTCTCACCGGGTCCCCCGTGAGGATGGGGATCCGGGGCTCGGGCATGTCCAGATAAACCTCCAGATTCTTCTCCGAGGCCCTCATGGACTGAAGTTCCATGGCCTCCGTGAGGACGTCCTCCAGCTTGAAGTCCACCTTCTCCATCTCCAGCTTGCCCGCCTCGATCTTGGAGAAGTCCAGGATGTCGTTGATTATGCGCAGCAAGGTCTTCGCCGCGCTCTGGGTGCGGGAAACGTACTCCAGCTGCTGCTCCGAGAGCTCGGTCTGCAGGACCAGATGGCAGAGGCCTATGATGGCGTTCATCGGGGTCCTTATCTCGTGGCTCATGTTGGCCAAAAACTCGCTCTTGGCCCTGGTGGAGGCCTCGGCCTCGTCCCTCGCGGCGTTCAAGGCCTTTTCCTTCTCGGCCATCTCCGTGATGTCCATGAGCCAGAACATGTGCCCCATGGCCCCGCCGTAATCGGTCTTGAAGCCGTTCAAGAGCATGTGGAGGATCTTCCCGTTTCGGTCGAGTATCTTCACCTCCTGCCAGGAGAGCTTCCCCTTCTTGTCGATCATGCGTTTCACGTAGGTCGACTCGTCCTCGGCCGCGAATATCTTCGACAGGGGATCCCCGAGATTCACGCCCATGGTCTTTCTCGCGAAGGGCGTCAAAAAACGGATGATTCCGTCCACTCCGATGAGGAAGGATATGGGGCTGTTGTCCAGGATCTTCTGGAGAAGGGCCCTTTCCCGCTCGAGCTCCGCCTCCGTGGCCTTGAGTTCCCGCAAGTCCTTTATGTAACTTATGAGGATCTCCTGGGAATCCCTCGAAACCTTCACCAACGTGACGTCCGACTGTATGGGGTCCCCGTCTATGGTCTGGAAGAGCCACTGGAAATGGGCGTACCCGTTCTTGAAGGCCTCCTTGATGTGCCTCAGGGTGGCCCCGTCGGACTCGCTCCCGTCCGGCTGGTAGGGGGGCGAAAGAATCGGAAAATAGTCCAGAAAGGTCTTCTTGTCCGGGACCCTGAAGAGGGGCACCACGGCCTCGTTGCAGTCGATCTGCCTGTGGTCCGAATCCCAGATGCTGCACACCACGGGCAAGGTGTCGAGCATCAGCTGGTAGTGTTCCGCCTTGGAAAGAAGAGCCTGATTTTCCCCGGTCCCGGGCTTTCTCCAGGTCATGGCCCTGGGGGAGTTCAAATCCTCCAAAAACACGTCCCCCGCGTTCAAGACGCCCAGGACGTAGGTGATCTTGACGTTCTCCCCGTCGATCCGCGTGACGTTTCCCGACCCGAAACACCTCTGCCAAGTCCCGGTCCTCGAATTCCAAAGGAGGTGCTCCAAGTTGAAGGGCCCCGTCCCGCCCTCCAGGATGTCCGCGAAAAGGGCCGCGAGCTTGTCCCCGTCGCCCGGGTGGAAGTTGTCGTTTATGAAATCCCTCGGGTCCGCGGGAAGATTCTCGGCCGAAAGCCCCATGAGGTTCAAAAAGCCCGTCGTGAACGCGAACCTCGCCGAAGCCTTTCCCGGAACCTCTTCGATCGCGGCCCCGGACATCGCGGCGGCGGCGGCCGGGTTCCCCGGGTTTCCCCCCGGATTCCCCCCAAGCTCCGGACAGACCGAAGGAGTAACCCCTTGGGACGGGACGGGATTCCCGTCGGGACAAAAGTTCCCGGACCCTTCGGGACAAAGGTTTCCGGACCCCTCGGGACAAGGGTTCAAGGGCCTCGGGGGGGCCTTCTTCATGTTCAGGAAAATGTCCGCCCTTGCCCGACCGCCCGCGTTCAGGGCCCGGTCGAGCTCGAAAAGGGAGTCCCCCGGCTCTTCGATTTCAAAAGTTATGTTCCAGTCAAAAGTCATTGGGGCGGACCGAAAAAATTCGCGGACTCCGGTCCGCGGGGAAATTGACCATGGGTAAAGGAAGGGCAAAGGAAGGGCCCTCCGCCGGGGTATTCCCGGGACCGGACCCGGGCGGCACCCCGCCCTGTCCGCGGACGCTCCCGTGGCGCGCGGCGCGTGTGACCACGTCTTGATTATATTGCAAAATATCTTAAAAGTCTTCCCGGCGGAAGGGATTCAACGGATTTTCGCGGCGGGGGATTGAAAGGGTGTCTTCTCGGGGGGCGCGGGGCGGTTGGGCAAAGAGGGCGCGGAAAGAGCGCGAAAAGGGGGAAGGGGAAGCCCGCGCGCTTGACGCGGGGCGGCCTTTCGCGGCCGGGGGACGGGTCCCGAGGCAATCCGCGGCTCCCGGACGCTCGGGGGGGGAGCGCCCGGCAAGGCTTTTCGGGCCGGGGGGTTCGGGCGGGGTCCGTCAGATGTCTTCGGAAGTGACGTTCGCGGCGTTCGGATCGTAATCTTCCCCGGGTTCGTCCAGGTCGGCGTTGGTGAGATTGGTGCGGCTTTCGGCCGGGGCCGGGGGTCTCGATTGGGCCGCCGGGGGCGGGGTCGCGAGGTCTTTGTGCCTCAGGACCACGACGTTGCGGTTCGGGTCGAGGCCGGTCAGGTTGTCGGGAAGGGCGACCGAGGTGTAGAGATAGGTTCTGTCGTTGAAGTCGAAGGTTTGGCCGTTTATGGTGAGTTTCAAGGAGGGTCCGCCGGTGCTGTCGCCGTTCAGGACCAAGGGGCCGCCCAGCTTGATTTTCAGGGCCGCGAGGATGGATTTCAGAACCGACCCGGAGTCCCTGGCGCTGGAGATGACCTCGAAACCGTTGGAACGGAGGGCGTTCAGGTCTTCGGTGGAGAGGTCCCCGTACTCCAGGACCGTCTTTTGGGGACCGGCCTCCCAGAAGACCGCGGGGGCGTTTCCGGGGGTCACGGTCTCCCCTCCGGTCACGATCCTTCCGGCCGCGAGGTCGACCTTGACCCCGATCCTCGGGGAAAAGCCGAAGCTCTTCACGAGGGCCGCCGCGAAGGCCGTCGGGTTGTCGGACTCCACGTCTATGACCGTGAAGTTGTTGACCGGGGTGGCGCCGGAGGTCGTGCCCGCGAGGAGCCGGTCCTTGTAGAGGTCGATCACCCGGATCCCGTGGTTTCCGAGGAAATCCACCCAGGGACGGGGGGTGCCGTTGTCCTGGGAGGGGGCGAGGTTTATGACCCTGGGCTGGCCCTTGTTCCAGTCGTCGGCCGTGGGCCAAACCAGCCAGTCGGAGGAGACGGAGAGTTTCACGTCCCTTCCCCCCTCGAAGGTCTTGTCCTTGGCGTAGACCCTGTGGTACCCGCACATGGGCCACAGTCTCTCGAGGGCCTTGTCCATGGCCTCGCCCCGGTTGGGCTGAAAAACCATGTAATCGGGGTATTTCTCCCTGAACCTGGTTATCAGTTCGGGCTTCAAGGTTCTCGCGAGGTCGAGGACTATGTGGCGTCCGTTGGAAAGGTCGATTATCGGAACCGTCGCGGTGTCAACGTCGAAGTGGGGCGGTTCGTCCAGGGGAAGGAATCTTCTCCCCTTGGCGGAAACGTTTTCCCCCAGTCTCGTGAAGATGACGCTCAAAACCGTCCTCGCGTTCTGGGAGTCCGCGGTGGGGAGGGGAGCCGGGGGAAGTCTTCTCGTGTCCACCCTGTACTTGGCGGCGGCCCGAATGGGTTTGGCCCCCCCGGAACTCCCACCGCCCGATTGGTTTCCGCTTCGGTCGCTTCCCGCGGGCGAGGCGTCCGTGACGGTGGTTCCCCCGGCCCGGGCGTAGAGGAGGGTCGAATCGTCATCGTCATAATAGTGACCCCCGCCGCCCCCGGGAAGCGGGATCCGGAGGACCGCCCCGGCGATGATGAGGTCGGGGCTCCTGAGGTCGGGATTCAAAGTCTTGGTGATCTTCACGTAAGTGCGGTAGATCTCGTCCGGACTCGCGCCCTCCCTCCTCAAGAGCCTCTCCAAAGTGTCGCCCTGCCTCACCCTCACGGTCCTGTAGGCGATCCCCTCGGGGGAGATCTCCATGGGCCCGTCGTTTCCGGAGCCCCGGGAAGGTCTCGCGGACGCGCGGCCGCGACCCCTCCCTCGGGTTTCTCTCGCCGGAACCGGGCTCGAGACCTCCTCGAAACCGGGGGCGTTCGTCGCTTCGGATGAGCCGAACGAACCCGAGGATCCGGGAAGCGGCCCGTCGGCGGGGGTTCCGGGGGTCCTGATGGCCCAGGTCCCTTCCGGAAGGACTTCCGGGACGGAGGATCGCCTCGCGTTCCCGCCGGCCCCGTCCCTCACCACCACGGTCGCGGGTCTTTGTCCGGCCTGGGGAATCTCGTAGGTCACCGCGGCCGAGGAACCGTCCCAGGGGTCCTCGGTCGGCGCCTCGGGCTCCAGTCTCGCGACGGGGAGATACAGGTTCTGTCCGGGGGAGATGAGGTCCGGATTGGCTATCGCGGGATTCAATTCCCTGACCAAACGCAGGAGCTGGGCCTCTTTGGTCTTGGTGTTCACGAGGGGCCAGAGCCCCCGCTTTTTCAAAATGCCCTCGAGGTTGTCGCCCTCGACCACGGAATAATTGTCTATCGTGAAGGTCATGTCCTCGTAGGAATAGACCTCCACGGTTTTGGTGAGGGTTATGGTCGCGTCGGAAGTTTCCCCCGGAACGCCCGCCGGGGCGTTTTGGGCGAACAACGCGGGAACTCCCGAAAAGAGCGCGAAACACGGGCCCGACAGAAGGACAAACAAAAGTCCCGCGAAGCGCGTCGCGAAACCGGCGTCGCGGGCGTTTCCGGGAGTCCCCGGCGGAAGACTCGCTCTTTTTTGGAATCTTTCGTCTGACTTGGCGTCGTTGGCTTTGTTTTTCAATTTTCGTCAGGCCCCCCGCGTGTTTTTCGGCGCGCGGCGTTTTTTTTCCGACCTCTCGCCTCAAAACTTGAAATCAAAAGGGTCTCGGGGCGGCGCGGGGTCCCCCGGGAATCATGCCGGAAGGCCCGTCCGGGCCCTCGGAACCCGCGCCGGGACGTCCCCAAAGACTCGCGACATCCGGTGGGTCAATCGCCGCGAAATACGTCATGACCACCGTATGTGGATAATTTTTCGCGAATTTGCCGAAATGATGTCTCAAAGACGCGCCCATGAAACTAATTTAGGTTATAAGCGCGACAAATATTATAATGAAAACATACCGAAAACGCAAAGTCTTTTCGCGTTTTTTTTGAAACGAAATCGAAAAAAAACGGACCCGCGGGCTTTTTCGGACCCCTTTTTCGGGCCTTTTGCCCCGATTTCCCAAGGTTCGCGGGCTTTTTCGTTTTTTCCGGCTTCCCGGGATCCCTCCCCGGCCGCCCCCCCCGCGGGGGCGGCCGGGGAGGGCCGATCCGACGCTGATTCGCCGCCCCGGGCGGGCTCCGGGCGGGAATTCGGTCCCGGAAAAAAGGGCTTGACGGTCGATGAAAATTTTCCGGTTGACGACCCGGGCGTTCGGGAGGCCTCCCCGGCGTCGCCCCGCCGACCCCGGCGCGAACCGGAAAATCCCCTCACGCTCCCCGAAACCCGCGACCTTCGGGGATTTTCGGAAAACGGACGAAGAGGGGTTTCGGGGAAGATGATGTTTTTCGGGGGAATCAATCCCGAAGGGGTTTTGGGGGAATCAATCCCGAAGGGGTTCGAGCCGACGGGAAAGTCGCTGAAGGACGGTGACTCGAGGGGGAAAGCGGGAAAACGGAACCAACGGCGCGAACGGCGCGAACGGGGCTCGCGGGGGAAATTTTTCGGGGAAGGGGTTTCGCGGCGAGGGGACGAAAACGCGCGAAAACGAGAGGCGTCACCCGAACGGGGCCTTGGACAGGGGTCTCCAGTAAAAACCCCCCTGGCGGCTGTGAACGCCCGCGACCGCGTCGTATTCCCCTGCCGCGAAAAGATGGATCTCCCTCACCTCGTTTTTGTCCGCCGGGCCCGCGGCGCGGACGCCGTTCGCGGCCTTGTCGAGGGCGTCGGTCAAGGCCTCGTTCAAGAGCCTTATCCTTCCCCCGGCGGGGAGGGCGGCGCTCGCGGGAAAATATCTTAGGATCACGGCGATCCGCTTGTCCGAGGGGTTTTTCAAAACCGCCCTGGAGGAAACGAGGGAGGATTTGGAGCGCTTCACCCTGAAGCCGGAAAGACTCAGGGCGAGGGACACCATGGCCGAAATCCTTCCGGTCAAACCTTTCAAGTGCGGGGGAAGGGTTTCGGATTCGATTTCGGTCTCCCCGTCCGGATCCCCCGAGGGGTCGAAAGGGGGCGCGCCGCGGTCGTCGGTAATCGAGACGGGGTCGTCGTCCCTCTCCCTCCGTCTTTCCCTCGCCTTCTCCCTTTTCTTTTCGGCCCCGTTTTTCACTCCTCCCCGGTATCCCCCGGGGTCCCCGAAAAGGTCCGCGGGGGCGGCGGATTTGTTTCCCGGGGAAGCCGCGCGGCGGGCGAGGGAGGCCGCTTTGAGGAGAAAGGAGCGGAGGCACAGGGCCAGTCCCTCGGGGTCCGGGGCGAGAGCCTTTTCCTTGAATTCCCTTAAGAATACCTTGACGTTGGGTTCGTCCACCCCCGAGATCTCCGAGAGGGCCGCGAGATGAAAGGCCCATTCCACCTCCGGGTTGGGATAGTCGAGGACGTAAGCCGCGGCGCCGCCGTCCTCTTTTTTGGCGACGGCCGCGAAAATTCCCTCCCGGCACAAAAGGGGCCCCGAGGCCACCCCGTAATCCTTAACGCTCAGAAGGGAGCTCCTGTCGTGGACGATGTCGTCCCGGGGAAACAGGATCTCCGGGTTGGCGGCCGCGAGACGCACGATCCGGGGGTCCTGTCTGCGCTCCGCGAAATAACGGTCCCAGATGGCGTTTTCCATGAAGGCCGAAAGGGAAGCCGGGTCGTAGACCCTGGTCTCGGCGTCGAAGGAATGGCCCCCGTACCAGCGCCCGAGCTCTTCCTTGAAATCCTCCATGTTTCTCACGGGATTGGGTCCGTCGTCCCTCCTCGCGAGGTCCAGAATCTCGGAAAGGGGTTCCCTCAAAAGCCCGAAAAACTCTTCCCCGGTTATCCCGCAGATCCCCCCGTACCTCGGGCTCACGGTGACGTCCCGGAAAAAGCCCGAGAGTTTCCCGTTGAAGACCGAGGCGGGTTTGGTTATTCCCGTCAAAAGGCAGAAGCGGATCCCGTCTCTTCTGGAGACGAGCGATGCCAAAAAAGTTTCGACGGCCCGGGCGTTTTCCGAGGCGAGACGGGGGTCGTCCGCCTTGGAGCGCACGGGTTCGTCGACCCCGTCCACCAAAACCACCACTTTCTTTCCGTGTTTCGCCCACAGGGCGTCCACGAGCCAGGACAGAAGGGTCCCGGGGGCGTTTCCCCGGACGGCCGCCTCGTGAAACAGGGCGATTTTTTTAAGCTCCCAGGCCAGTTCTTCCCCGAAGGACCCGGGTCTCCCGGAATCGAAGGAGGCCAGATCCAGGGATATGGTCGGGTATCTTTGGAAATCGTGCCCAGAGCGGCCCAGGAAAAGGTTTCCGAAGAGCTCCCGGCTCCCGTCGAAGAGTTCCCGGAGGGTGTCCTGAAAAAGACTCTTCCCGAAACCCCGGGGCCGGAAGAGGCAGAAAAACCTCCCGTCCGAGAGGAGCCTGTGCGCGTACTCGGTCTTGTCGGCGTAGAGGCGCTTCTCCTCCAGGATCTCCCTGAAAGACTCCTGACTTTGGGGGAAAGTGGTCATGTCTTGTCGCGCTCCGAGGCGCGGGCGCTTTGGCCGTCCCCCGGGGGCTCAGAAATCGTCGTCCATGGGGAGGGTCTTGTCGAGGTCCGTGTCGCTGACCGGTTTGAAACGGGGTTCTTCGGGTTGGGGGAGCCTCGGGATCGAAACGGCTTCGGCTTTGCCCCGGGGCGCCGCGCCCCCCCGCTGGTTCGCTCCCCGGATCGCCTTATCGCTTTCTTCCTCTTCC
>JAITKT010000203.1 GCA_031278225.1 Deltaproteobacteria bacterium | reverse complement strand
CGGAAGAAGGGGCGGGAAAAAAAAGATCGGCTTAAACCTAGGGGGAGGGGGGATGGGGGTGAGGGGCGGCGGAGAGGCCAAAGAGGGAAAAGAGGGAAAAGAGGGAAAAGAGGAAAATGGGGAAAAGAGGGGAAAGCGATGAAAACAAAACGTCTTGGATAAGGCAAAAAAAAGAAGCCGCGGCGGGGACGAAAGGGATTGTCTCCCTCCGTTCCGGGGCCGGGCATCCGAAAATCGAAAAAAATTCGCGCGAAATGAAAATTTCGGGATAAAGACAAAAAACGGTCGCGCGGGAGGGTCGCGGGGGGCTTCCTTCGGCGAGGGCCCCGCGGCGGGGGAGTCCGGGGACACCGGGGCCGGTCCCGGGGGCGGCGGGCCCCCGCTCTCTTCCGCTTCGGGGGAAAGGGGGCCTCGGGGGGCGTCAGTCTCCCCTTTGTTTCTCCATCTCCTCCTGGGCGGTCTTGCAGTCGATGCACAAGGTGGTGACGGGTCTGGCCTCGAGTCTCGGAATGCCTATCTCGGAACCGCACTGGTCGCAGATCCCGAAGTTTCCGACGCTTATGCGTTCCAGGGCGGAATCGATCTTGTTCAACAGGTGGCGTTCCCTCTCCCTCAACCTGAGGGTGAGGCTTCTGTCGATTTCCATGGAGGCCCGATCCGTGGGATCGGGGTAATTTTCCCCTTGAACCCGCAATTCGTTGACCGTGTCCAAGGCTCTGTCCAGAATCTCCTGCCTTTGGTCCAAAAGAATCTTCTTGAATTTTTCCAGTAAAGCGCTGTCCATATGTTCGGTCCTCGGTGGATAGACGTCGCGCGGAGACGAAATCCGCGGAAGCGGGGCCCGTTTGACCGCGCCCGGCCTCTCAAATTTTCGTGATTATGACAGAATCCCCCCAAATGGTAAAGCGGAAAAAACGTTTTTCCGGAAAAAAAACAACGGGCCCCGCCGGAGCCGGGTTTCCCCCCGTCCCGGGCCGCCGTCAAGGGCCGCCGCCCCCGCGCCCCGATTGACTCCTCGAACTTCGCCTCAAGCGACGCCTAAAGCCGCGCCACAATCGGGGCCTCGATCCGGGCCGGGGGAAAAGCTTTCGGGGAGGCCCCGAGGAAGGCCCGGCGGAAAGCCCGCCGAAAGGTCCGGCGGAAGGCCCGGCGGAAAGTCCGGCGGAAGGCTCGGAGGAAAGCCCGGCGAAAGGTCCGGCGGAAAGCCCGGCGGAAAGGCCCGTCGAAAGCGGCGCGAAATCAAGAAAACACGAAAAAACCCCGAAGACCGGGGGGGGGGCGATTGGGGCCAACGGGCGGCGGGGGCGCCGTCAAGGGAAGAAGCCCCCGAAAAAGCCATTTTCGGGAAAATACCCGAGCGGTCCGGGGCGCGGCCGGGGCGGGTCGGAACGCGACCCCGCCGCGTCGGCGGTCGTTTCCCCGGCGCCCCCGGCGGGGGATTTCCCCTCCGAAAACGAACTTCGACGAACCGCGACGAACCGCGACGAACCTCGCGGATCCGCTTTTTTTCTTGCCTTTTCGGTCCGGGTGGACTAAAACGATTCGGGGACGGAAGATTTGAAAACGGTTTTCAAACGGGCCACCAAGGGCCGGAACATCAAAAAAGAGACAAAATTCGAATCCGAAGAGAAATCGAAAAACCAACGTTTTTGTCGGAAAAGCCTCTTTTTTTCTCACAAAAACGTTACCTCAAAATGACGCGAAAGAACATTCTTTTCCCCGGACCCGGGGATAAGTCCGCGAAAACACGGCATTTTTCCGCCGAAGGGCAAAAAGTCCCTCTTGTGCACAATTGTTGCAAAGGAGAACCTAGGTTTTTGTCCCCTCCTTCCGAATCGCCCCCGGGAGCGGTCCCGGGCGGGTCTTTTTCCGTCTTCCGTTTTCGTTTCCCCCGTCCGCGTCCCGCGTCCGAAACCTTTCCCCGCCCGGGGGCCCCTTCCGGGGTGCCGCCGCGGGCCCCGGGGAAGCTTTCGGGGGCACTTCTTTCCAATGACAGTTTCGAATCGGGTCGCCGCGCGACCCCGTCAAATACCCACAAAGGCAAGCGTCATTCTATTTTTTAAGGAGCGAACATGACGAAAAGCATTCCCCGCGTTTCCGTGAAAGCCCACATAGCCCAGGAGCCGAACGGGTTTCCCGCGACGGACCCCACCCCTCCCGCGGAACTGTTCGGGCGGGACATCTTCAGCCTCAAAATCATGAGGGAGCGCCTCCCCAAGTCGGTCTACCGGAGGCTTCTGGACACCATCGAAAACGACTCGCCCATCAGCCCGGCCGACGCGGACGTCATCGCGAGCGCCATGAAAGACTGGGCGATCGAGAGGGGAGCCACCCACTTCACCCACTGGTTCCAGCCCCTTTCCGGGGTCACGGCCGAGAAGCACGACGCCTTTTTGACGCCGACGCCCCACGGGGACATCATCAACGAGTTCTCCGGGAAGCTTCTCATAAAGGGCGAGCCGGACGCCTCCTCCTTTCCCTCCGGGGGCATCAGGAGCACCTTCGAGGCCAGGGGCTACACGGCCTGGGATCCCACGAGCCCCGCCTTTCTTCTGAAGTCGGGCGGGAGATTCACGCTCTACGTTCCATCCATCTTCCTCTCCCACACCGGGGAGGCCCTGGACGTGAAGACTCCCCTTCTCCGGTCCCAGGAGGCGGTTTCCCGCCAGGCCATAAGGATCCTCCGCTTTTTCGGGGACGAGAAGGCGACCCGGGTCAGGGCCATGGTGGGACCGGAGCAGGAGTATTTCCTGGTCGACAGGAGGCTCTACAGCCTCAGGCCCGACCTCATCCAGGCCGGAAGGACGGTCTTCGGGGCCCCGGCCGCCAAGGGCCAGGAGCTCGAGGACCACTACTTCGGGTCCATTCGGCCCAGGAATCTGGCCTTCATGGCCGAGGTGGACAACCGCCTCTGGGCCCTGGGGATTCCCGCCCGCACCCGCCACAACGAGGTGGCCCCGGCCCAGTTCGAGCTGGCCCCCCTCTACG
>JAITKT010000160.1 GCA_031278225.1 Deltaproteobacteria bacterium | reverse complement strand
GAATCCTGAACATCAAGGGCCCCAACGTCATGATGGGCTACCTCTTCGCCGACAATCCCGGGGTCCTGGTCCCTCCCCCGAAAGGATGGCACAACACGGGCGACATCGTGGAGGTGGACGAGGACAAATTCGTCTGGATCAAGGGAAGGCAAAAGAGATTCGCGAAGATCGGGGGCGAGATGATCTCCCTCGTCGCCATAGAAGAGGTGGTGAACCAGCTCTGGCCCGGAAGACCCCAGGCCGTCATGGCGGTGGAAGACTTCAAGAAGGGGGAGAGGATCATATTGTGCACCGAGGAAGAGCACCTCGATCTCGTGAAACTCAGGGAGTCAATAAAGGCCGCCGGACTTCCCGACATAGCCACCCCCAGGCAATTCGTCCGTTTCGAGAAGATCCCCCTGAACCCCGTGGGCAAACTCAATTTCCCCAAGCTTCAGGAGGAGCTGAACGCCATTTTGGCCAAGGCCGCGGACGAACGCCCGTCGGAGGACGATTCGCGGCCGGGCTGACCCGGAAAGCCGCGAAAGAAACGCCAAGCCCCCAAAAGAACGACGAAGGCTTCGTTTAAGCCTCCGTTCGACCGGAAACAACCATGTCAAGCGCCGAAAACCCCCCGCCCGGGAAGGGGAATTCGGCGCTTTTTTTCCGCGCCCGGACCGCCTGTCCCAACCGCCTCTCGGGCCTATTGCCCCCCGAAATGGCCGAAACCGCCCCAAAATACCCGTTTTGACCCGATTTGTCCCCTCGTTCTTCCCCTTCGTCCCGCCAATCGCCCCCGGATTTCCGACGTTCCCCGGCTTCCATTCTCCGAAATCCCCCGTCCCGTCCCCGGTCTCCGCCAAAAGTCCCTTTGATTGGGCATTCCCCGGCCGCGCCGCCCGCGAAGAATTGGTCGGGCCGGGGTTTCAAAGTCCTTCCGAGGATTTTTCCGAGGTCTTCCCATCCCTTCCCCGGACCCGTCGCGCGGCCTTCGGGAAATCGGACAGGGAAACGAACCGTTTCCGGACCGGGCACAATTTGTCGCGTGTTGAAAAAGTTTTGCCAATAAATGGCCTATGTCCGTAAAAAAGGCGACGACGGTTTTCGAAGCGCTCGCGGGGTTTTTCGGTGTCCGCCCCCGGGTCCCCGGATTCGCCCGGCGGCTTTCGGGAAACGGGCCCGGAAACGAACCGGTTTCGGGCCGGGCACAATTTGTCGCGTGCTGAAAAAGTTTTGCCAATAAATGGCCTATATTCCTAAAAAAACGCGGCGACGGTTTTCGAAGCGCTCGCGGGGTTTTTCGGTGTCTTCCCCCGGTCCCCGGATTCGCCCGGCGGCCTTCGGGAAACGGGCCGGGAAACGAGCCGGTTCCGGGCCGGGCACAATTTGTTGTGTGGTCAAAAAGTTTCGGAAATAAATGGCCTATACCCTCAAAAAAATACCGCGGCGACACTTTCCGGAATTTCAAATTCAAACGACAAAAACCTCCGGAACCGGTTCGGATTCGCCGCGCGAATTCGGTGAATTTTTCCATACCGAATGTGGTGGGGAAAAATAATCGTTTCCAAACCCGGTATGGCGCGAATTCGGTTTTTGGGGGAAAAAGGGGGTTTTCGGGGGCACAGACCTCGCGGTTATGGCGTTGTCATAAATCGAGTCTAGCATAAATTGTGTATTATGACATTAAAAACAATAATATGGCGCGAAAGTGACAACCAATGGAAAATTTATCTTTTTCATGAAAATAAGGGCATGGAATATGCTTTGAAAATCCGATAATATGCCCATTGGGGCATTTATGGACTCTTTAAACTCAAAAGCGGAAAAAATATCGTATGGGAAAAAAATTACGTGCAAAATATTGACTTTGAATCATAATTTGGGTTAAAATCACCATAACTTGGTTTATGAGTCGGCGTTTTTTCGAAAATCGCCGAAATCCGAGGTTTGGCGGCGGAATCGCGAAGAAGCGGAGTCGTTCGTTTTTTTGAAGAAAAGCATTGTCGTTCCAAGCCGCGGAAAAAATCGGCCCGCCCGGCGCGGACGTTTTTCCCCGGCTCATCCCTCATCCGGTTTGGAGAAATCAAACGAGTCGGCTCTGAAGCGTAAGGAGGAAACAATTTGCGGTACACAAAACACGCGGACACGCGCTTGGGCCCCGGAAGGGGGATTTCGCCGGGTTGGGCGATAATCGTTTCGGCCATGCTGGTTTTTGTCCTTTACCCGTCTTCCTTGAAAGCTCAAATCACGACGAGAACGAGCGAGATCCTCGCCGCCGCCGGAAACCTTTACACGGCCAGCGATTTCTACGTCACCCCCGCGCCTTACGCCGACGGAATACTCATCGTGAGGAATTCGAGTGACGTCATGCAAGCGGCTTCGAGCACCCTGATCGTGGACTCGGCGGTCACGCAAGCGCTATTGTCCATATCCGTCGCGGCGGGGGCGAATCTCACCTCCGGCAACTCGACCCAGGTAATCGGAAACATCGTCGACATCAGGGCGAACGTTTCCGGCAGCGCCTACGGCGGGATGTCCTGGACGGGAAACGCCAACGCGGTAACTTCCGGCAATGAGGTCACCGTGGAAACCAACGTCACCATGGCCAACGACGTCATGGGCGCTATGGCGAACGCCGGCGAAGTCAGACTCAACAAGGTTTCCGTCCATTCCGGCGCGAGCGTCGGGAACGCCTTCGGGGGTGCCGTGGAAGCCGCGACGCAGCTGAAAGCCGCGGCTTACGAAAACGAAGTGACCGTCACCGGGGGCAAAGTGACGGTAATGGTCGTCGGTGGCGCCGTCGCCGGAGGCTCTTCCAACGTTTTGGAAAACAACACCGCGACCCTGACTTCCGGAGCCGACGGTTCGGCCAACGTCAAGGGAGTCTTCGGCGCCCACTTGAGCGGCGGTTCCACGGGCGCCGCGTTGAGAGAGAACAAGGTCACAATAACCCAAGGCGCGACGGTCGGCACCACGGGAGTCTTCGGAGCGTACGGAATGGACATTGCCAACGCGACCCTGACGAACAACTCGGTCACGATAAACGGCGATCCGACGAAGGTGCTCATAAACGGCGGCGTCTACGGAGCCGCGACCCG
>JAITKT010000079.1 GCA_031278225.1 Deltaproteobacteria bacterium | reverse complement strand
AGGAAAAGAGTGTTGGCGGCGGGGAAGTTGGAGAAAGTCGGATGTCGGAAGAAGGCCGCGGGCGCGGGAAAGGGAAAGGCGGGCGTTAATTCAGAACGAATCCACGGGTTTCACGGCCTCGAGTTTGGATTCTTTCACCGAAAGAGAGTAGGGATACGGGCCGTTGGATTTGCCGGTGGCTAACAAGGCCGTTCTCGCGGTGTTTGCCGCTTCTTCCGAGGAAAAATAGCCTATCAAAACTCTGTGGTGGAGAACCTCATTGACCACAGCCTCCGCCAAGAAGATTTGGGCCTTCCCTTTCAAAGGCGTAAGTTCTTTCAGGGCCCGTTCGGCCTCCTCTCTGTCGGGTGAAGAATATATGCTCACGACCCAGAGTTTGGCGTCCTCCGCGACGGGGACGCTCGGGGTCGCCGCGTTCGCGGGGGTCGGGCTTTGGGTCACGGAGCTCCGTACGCCCGGGCTTTGCGGGGAAGCGGCCGTCGTTGTCGGGTTTTGGGCCGCGGCGGCCACCGATGCCGCGGGAACGCTCGGGGTCGCCGCGTTCGCGGGGGTCGGGTTTTGGGTCTCGGAGCTCCGTACGCCCGTGCTTTGCGGGGAAGCGGTCGTCGTTGTCGGGGTTTGGGCCGCGCTCGCGGGAGCGACGCTCGAGGCTGCCGTCGGGGCCGGGGTCGCGGTTCCTTCGGTTCGCGGCGCGGGCGGGGCGGTCGTCGGTTCGGCGGGCGTTCCCGAAGAGGTTTGGGGCGCGGAGGGTTGGGGGGCCGGGACGCCGGACGCGTTTGGCGGGTTTGTCGCGTCGGGCGCGTTCGCGGGGCTTTGGGCGTCAGCGGGAGGGGTCGCGGGGGCGCTTTCGGTCCCGGCGGTCGGGGGAGCGGTCGTCCCGGGAGTTTGGGTCGCGGTTGGCGCGGGGGTTTCCCCCGGGCTGTCGGAGGTCGCGTCCGCGGCCGGCGCTTCGGGGGCGGCGGGAGTCTCCAAGGCTCTTCTGGTTTTCTCGGGGTCCATGGGGATCCGGGTGGGGACGGAGGAGGAGGTCGTTTCGGTCGCGGCGTCGCTTCGCGGGAGGATGCCGGGGACGGTTCCGAAAGCATCTTCCCCGGTGGTCGGGGTTTCTTCGGCGGTTCCGGGGTGGGCGTCTTCGAAGCCCGGTGTTTCGTCAAGATCGTCCGGGAGGGGCCGGATGCTTTGTCCTTCGGGGGTCACCGGGGATTCTTCGTCCGGGGGGTCGTTTTCCTCGGGGGCGAAGGTCAGGGGAGGCGAGGCGGGCGTTTGGCCGGTTTGGGGTTCCGCGGCGCCGGGGGTCGTCCCTTGAAGGGATCCGCGGGCGGGATCCGTTTCCCCGGGAGCCCCTTCGGAAGCACCCTCGAGGAAGGAAGGGGAAACTTCGGCGGAAGGCGCGGCCGAGGTCAGGGAATGGGGAGCGCCGGAGGAGGGGGCGGAGACGAGGGGGGGCGCGGTCGCCGGGGTCGCGGCCGGGACGGGACGGGTACCCCCCGGTTTGGAGGTGTCCTCGCTCTTGTACAACCACGCGGCGATGGAGATCAGGGCGGCCGCGAGAATCAGGGACACGATTGTGGTCAGGGGGTGGGAATTGCCCTTTCCGGAATAATCGTCCGTCTCGGATTCGGAATCTTCCTCGTCGTACCAGCCGTTTCCTTCGTCCCCGCCGTCGTCGTCGTCTTCGTCGCGGACGAGGATGGGATCGCGGGTTTCTCCGTCATCTGCCATAAAGGGACCTCGATTGGTTCATGGGATTCGCCGCCGGGGGGCGATTGGGCTCGCGGCCGTCACCAATCGGCGCGGGAAGCGGGGTCGGCGTTTCAGTCGGCGTCGGAACCGGCCGCGGGATCCGGGTCTTCGGCGTCTTTCGCGTCTTCCGCGTCAGCGGTCGGGTCGTCGCTTTCGCCGGCCGGGGGCGCGGGCGTTTCGGGGGTTTCGGAAACCTCGACGATGTCCTCTTCCGTCACGAGGGATTCGGCCGGATCGGAGGCGGGGGAGTCGGGGGAAACGGTTTCCCTCAAGGGGGAGTCGAGCTCCTTGGAGAGGAAATCGGCGACCGCGGCGGGCCCGGTGTCGGGGAAGGTCTCCTTGAGCTCGGCGTAGGCCTTTTTGGCGTCTTCGGTCCTCCCCAGGGAGGCGTTCACCCTCGCTATGGAGTTAAGGAGATTGGCGTAAAAGGGTCCCGAAGCCTCGGTGAGGCCGCGGGCCCCGGAGGGATTCGTCATGTTTTCCACCGCGATTTTGGCGGCGACGTAGCTCTTCAGGGCCTCCTCCGGGTCTCCCGCCTCTTCGGAGATTGAACCGAGGTAGGCGTGGAGAAGCGCGGCGAGGCTTTCCTCCTCTTTCGCGGGCTTGGCGGTGAGTTCGGCCAAAAGGGTTTTGGCTTCCCCGTAACGGCCCAGCTTCACGTAAGCCTCGACCATGGAAAAGGCCGCGAGCCTGTCGGCCTTGTGGCCCTTCCATTCCTTTCTCACCTCCTCCATGTTCGCGAGGGTCCTCGCGGGATCGTCCGCGACGTAGGCGTCATGGTAGGCTTCGGAGGCCTTCAGCCTGTTGTTGTTTCTGACGGCGACGAATACGATCGCGAGGATGATCGCGACCGCGACCGCCAGCGCCGTCAGGAGAACCTGTTTTTGATAGGTGAGAAAGAAGTTGTAGATCTTTTCCGTGTTGGTCAGGAAAGCGTCGTTTTCGCGGAGAAGTTTTTTTAAGGGAACCTTTTTGCTCATGAATTTTTGACTTCCATAGCCGGGGATTTGATTGTGGTCGCGAAAGAGGGGTCCCGCGGGGCCGGGCGGCCCCGGTGACGGGAGCTTGTTCGGGAATCCGGGGAAAGCGCCCCCCGCGGGGGGAGAGCCCGTCGAGGCCAAAAATACCCCGGGAGCCGGGAAAAATCAACAAAACCGGAAGGAAAGGGGAAGCGAAAGCGCCCGCGAAAAAGGAAAACGGTGCTTTTCGGGGTCCCCGCGTCCTTTTCTTTCGTCTCCCGGGAGGCTATTTCTTCCGCAGGGCCTTCCGGACGCCCCTTTTCACGGCCTTTTCCAAAAGCCGGGAAAACTCTTTCGGGGTAAGGTCGGACACCCTTTCGACCTCCCTTTCGACCGCCGTCGCGGCCGCCTTCGAGTGCCCGCGCGGGGAAGGGGTTTCGGGGAACCGGGTTTCGGGTGTTTCGGGGACGAAGCCGAAGCTCTCCCGGGACGGGCCGGGGGCCTTGAGCGCCGGTTCGGTCTTCGGGGACGGGGCGGGGCGGTTTTCGTCGGGCCTCCGTTCCCGGAGTCGCGGGCGGCCCCGGGGTTTTTTGGGGGCCGGGGGCGCGGGTTCGGGGCGGAACGGGGCGATTCGGGCTTGGGCGTCCTTGGCGGGAACGTCCCGGGCGGGGACGGGCGCCCGGCGGTCCCTCGAGCTCTCCAAAAATTTCCTGTTTTCGGCCGCGACCGCTTCCAGGCGTTCCAGTTGCTCCATGAGTCCCGAGCCGGCGGGTTTCGGGGCCGTCCCGCGACCCGCGCCGTTCACCTTTTCGGTCAGGAGCATCACCTTGTCGGCCGCGGGGGGAGTCGTTTTCCCGAGGGGGGTTTTGGGGACGCGGGGGACCCCGGGGGTTTTCCCGGGGCGGTGAGGGGAGGGTTTCCGGTCGTCGGCGTTTAATTCCCGCAGACGGCGGTCGAGGATGGCGTTTAAGTCCTCTTCGTCGTCTTCGTCGGAGAAGGGGGGCCCGAGCTCCCGGGGACCCGCGAGTTCCCCTTTTTCGGCGCTCTCGCGCGGCGAGCTTTTTTTCGCCCCGGGGGAACGGAGGGTTTCGTCGAGTTCTCTCGTGAGTCTGTCGAGATGGGCCGCGAGGCTTTCGGTGTCGTCGAGGAATTTCTTCTCGTAGTCGTCTTCCGGGAATTCCCGGGAGCCGACCCCGGAAACGAAGGGGGGATCTTCCGTTTCCGCCGCGGGTTCCGCCGGCGGGAAGTCTTCCCTCGGGAATTCCGCGGTCGGGAAGGCTTCCGCCGGATCTGTCCCGAAGGGTTCCTTGAAGTCTTCGGCGACTTCCGCCCCGACCTCCGCCCCGACATCTTCCCCGACATCTTCCCCGACCTCCTCGGGAAAAACTTCGACCTCGGCTTCCCTCTCCCCCAGAGTCAGCGGCGATTCGGATCCGAAGTCGGGGGAATCGTTCGCGGGCCCGACCGAGGAGGCGGAGTCGAAGGGGGAGACGGATTCGGGCGTTCCCCGGAAGTCTTCCGGATCGTCCGCTCCGTCCGGGTGGAAAAATTCCTCCGGCTCGGGGGGAATGTCCGCGGCTTCCCCGGGTTCCGTCGGTTCGGGGAAGGGTTCGGGGAGGGGCTCCCCGTCGGGGAAGACGAACGCGTTCGATTCCGCTCCCGACCCCTCGCCCGGCTCCGCGCCGAAGGCTTGGGGACGCCGGTTCGCGGGGTCTTCCCTGGGGACTCTCGTCATGGGTTTGGGGGAAGGGGGAACGATGGTCGTTTTCGGGTGATTTTCGGCTTTCGGGGCCGGGGCCGGAAAGAAGGGGTCGGACCCGGGAAAATCGTCTTCGGCGCCCGGCGTCGGGGGAAGGGCTTCCCCGGTTTCGAGGGGGTACGGGTTTTCCCCGAGGGGGATCGGATCCCCGAGAGGGACCGGGGCGTCGGGCCCCGCGG